>CACXHI010000062.1 GCA_902767395.1 Oscillospiraceae bacterium | reverse complement strand
TCGAACCAGCGGCCTCGTGGTCCCAAACCACGCGCTCTACCATCTGAGCTACACCCGGATATTCGATTTTCTTATTCTGCCGTTGTGTTCAAACATGTGGTCAAAGGCCCATGTTCGAGGAAATTGCGGGGAAGGGGAAGTGCGGGAACCCCAGTAATTACAAGGGATTGCGGGATTTTGGATTTCGACCGAGTGCCAGGGGTGTTACACGCTCCCAAACCAAGCGCGATACCAAACTTCGCTAAACCCGGATACTTGGTTGTGTCTGGACGGGGGGGAAACGGTGCGGACGCCTTTTGGCAGGCCTATTATAAACGATTCTCAGGAAAAATGCAATGGGTTTTTTGCAAGTTTTTCGGACGGCGGCGGGTGCTTTGATGGCACCGTTCCGCCCTGCGGTGTGTGGAGGGCAGCGCCGACTTTCGACGAGAGTCAGCGCTGTTCGACGCGCAGAAGGGCCATCGTTTGGAGTAACCGCTGATTCATTCGACGTGTGCAGATTGGCGAACGATTTTTGCTCCAGACAAGGCAAAAAAACGCAGGAATACTTGGCGTATTTCAAGATTGTATAACGAAGCATAGCACAATTATACTTCCTTTGTCCGGTTTTTACCTTCTCTGTGCCCAATTATAGTTTACCACTTCAATGAGATGAGGTTGACCCGTTTCTTCATCCAACCAAACAAACAGCTTTTCGGAACACCGCCTCATCCGTCGCCTACGGCGACAGCTTCCCCCTCCAAGGGGAAGGCTCTGGGCCTGAACCGTTCCGGTGCATTTCCGGGGTGGACGGCGCATAGGCTGTTCCGAACCAGACTTGGGAGGTGCAGATATGACAGATACCATCGACGAACGAGCCCGGGAACTGGCGCTGTACGTTTTAGAGACCGGTTCGACAATCCGGGCGACAGCGGAGCGCTTTGGAATCTCCAAGTCTACCGTCCACAAGGATCTGACGCGGCGGCTGGAGCAGACCGACCGGCTGCTTTGGCTGCGGGTACGGGAGATTCTTGACCGCAACAAGGCGGTGCGGCATCTGCGCGGCGGGGAGGCCACGCGGCAGAAGTATCGGAGCCGAAGAACTGAAACTGTTGGGGATGAGGGGACGGATTCTTCGCTGCGCTCAGAATGACGCGGGGGGGAGGGACGGGTTCCTCGCTATGCTCGGAACGATGGGGTGGGGCGGCGATGGAATGGCGTGACACAGCGCTTGCCACAAGACGGGTTTTCTGCTATAATACGGGCAGAATCCAACAACCGGGCATGGAGAGAGAGGAGGCAAGCCTGTGACGAAACTGTTTGAGTCGGTGCGGTATCTCAAGGGGGTTGGAGAAGCGCGGGCGAAGACCTTTGCCAATCTGGGAATCACGACGCTCTACGATCTGATCTCCTATTTCCCGCGGACGTATGAGGATCGAACGCGAATTCTCCCGATTTCGGAGCTTCAGGCAGGGGAACCTGCCTGCTTCCGGGCCTTCGTTACCTCCTCACCCAGAACGCACCACATCCGAAAGGGGCTGGATTTGACCAAGCTGACGGTGGCCGACGAGACGGCGCGGCTGAACCTGACCTTCTTCAACCAGACCTATGTGGCGGACAATCTGGAAACCGGAAGAGAATACTATTTCTATGGGACGCTGAACGGGGATTATCTGGGCTATCAGATCACCAACCCCATCTTTGAGCCGGCGGAGACGCCCGGCGTTTTGACCCGGCGGATCATGCCGATCTATCCCCTGACGGCGGGGCTGCACAACAATCTAATTTCCCGCACTGTCCAGCAGGCACTGAACGTCTGTCTGGACGGACTGCCGGAGCTTCTGCCGGAGGCGCTGCGCGCCGAATACGGTCTGTGCGACGCAGCCACGGCCTATCGCGACGTCCACGCCCCGGCCTCCCTCGAAGCGCTGGAGGCGGCGCGGCACCGGCTGATTTTTGAAGAGTTCTTCATCTATTCCGTTGGGCTGACCCTGCTGCGGGCCAATCGAAGCCGCAGGAGCCAAGCGCCCTTTGTGATTCCGGCGCTTTCGGAGCTGGAAGCCGCCCTGCCCTTTGTCCTCACGGGGGCCCAGAAGCGGGCTGTGGGGGAGATTGCCGCCGATCTGGCCGCCGGAAAGGTCATGAACCGGATGCTGCAGGGCGACGTGGGCAGCGGCAAAACCGCGGTGGCCGCCGCCGCCGCGTGGATCACCGCAAAAAACGGGCGGCAGGCCGCGCTCATGGCGCCCACCGAGATTCTGGCGGAGCAGCACGCCCGCGGGCTGGAGCAACTGCTGACGCCGCTCGGCGTTCGGGTGGCCCTGCTGACCGGGGCCATGACGGCGGCACAAAAGAAAGCGGCCCGTGCGGCGATTGCCGCGCATGAGGCGGAGCTGATCGTCGGAACCCACGCGCTGATCTCCGAGGCAACCAGCTTTTCCGATCTGGGGCTGGTGATTGCGGACGAACAGCACCGCTTCGGCGTTGCCCAGCGCGCGGCGCTGGCGGAAAAAGGGAACGACCCGCATCTGCTGGTCATGTCCGCCACACCCATTCCCCGGACGCTGGCGCTGATTCTTTACGGCGATTTGGAGCTGTCCGTTCTGGATGAGCTGCCGCCGGGACGCCAGCCGATCGACACCTTTCTGGTCGGAGAGGACAAGCGGGCACGGGTCAATGCCTTCATCCGCAAGCAGGTGTCCCAAGGCCATCAGGTATACGTCGTGTGCCCCGCGATTGAGGAGGGGGAGGACGAAAGCCTCCGCTCCGCCGAGGTCTGGGCGGAAACCCTGCAAATGGCGGTCTTCCCCGATCTGCGGATCGCCCTGCTCCACGGAAAAATGCGCTCGGCGCAGAAGGAGCAGATTATGGCGGGCTTCGTCCGGGGAGACTACGACCTGCTGGTGGCCACGACGGTCATCGAGGTTGGCGTGGACGTGCCGAACGCGACGCTGATGGTGATTGAAAACGCGGATCGCTTCGGTCTGAGCCAACTCCACCAGCTCCGCGGACGCGTGGGCCGGGGGCGGGACAAATCCTACTGCATCCTCTTCACCGCCAACCGAAACGCCGAAACCCTGAAACGGCTTAAGGCGCTGTGCAAGACAAACGACGGCTTTGAGATTTCCCGGGAGGATCTGGCGCTGCGCGGGCCGGGAGATTTCTTCGGCACACGGCAGCACGGTCTGCCCGCCTTCAAGGTCGGGAGTCTGGAATTGGATCTCAAGACCCTTCAGGATGCGCAGGCCGCCGCAGCGACCTTTGCCGCCTCCGAGGCCCTTCCGACCCGGCCCGAATACCAGCCGTTGATGGAGCGCATCCAAGCGCTGTTTGCAAGCTCGGACGCATAAGAAGAAGCACCCAACAACACGCACGGGAGGAATACCGAATGAGAATTGAATTACAACAGCTTTGCGAACGCTTTGTTGCCGCCAAGCAGGCCGTCAAGGAACAGTTTGGCTTTGAAAATACCCAGATCTATCCGGTCTGCGCCAACGTCTTTTGCGCCAAGGGCATCCAGCCGGACGCGGAACAGCTTGCTGACTGCAAGAAACTGCTCAAGGCGGAGACTGGCCCGTTTTCCAGCTTCCGGGGGAATCTGACGGCCCCAATCGCATGTATGTTGGCGGCCGGGGGCAACCCGGAGGCGCGGCTGGCGCAGGCGTTGGAGCACTATGCGCTGCTGAAAACCAAGTTTCACGCCTCGCCCTATCTGGCGCTGGCGGCGTTTCTGCTGGCGGACATGGGCGCTTCGGCCTGTTGGGAGGACGTGGCAGCCAGAGGCAGGGGCATTTATCTGCGTATGAAACGGGAGCACCCTGTGCTCACCTCCGCCGAGGACAGCCTGTACGCGGTGTTCATGGCGTTCTCCGAGAAAACGGACGACGCGCTGATTGCGGAGATGGAGGACTGCTATGCGCGGTTGAAGCTCCGCTTCTCCAGTTCCAACAATGTGCAGGCGGCCTCGCACGTGCTCTGCCTCGCGCCGGGGACGCCGGCGGAGAAAACCGCGCGGATGGAGCAGCTCTACGACGCCATTCTCGCCGCAGGCGGGAAGTACGGGAAAACCTTTGAGCTGCCCACCCTTGCCGCGCTTTCGCTCCTCGACGCGGAGCAGGACGCGCTGGTGACGGATCTGATGGACGTGGATGGCTTCCTCTCTGCGCAGAAAGGATACGGTCTGTTGGGCATAGATCGCAAAACCCGGATGATGCACGCCGCAATGCTGGTGACAGACGAATACAGCACCCGACAGAACCGGGCGGAGGGAAGCGCTGACCGGACGCCTGCGGAGCCCTCGGCGCGGACCGCGCTGGGAACCGCCGCGCTCGCCGGAACCCTTGCCATGCTGGCCGCCCAGCAGGCCGCCGTCTGCGCCGCCATGACCGCCGCCGCAGCATCCTCCGCCGCGTCGTCCCACGCCTGAATCCAGAAACGGCGGGGAGGATGCTTGGATGGCGGCAGAAGAGATAAGGAACAATGAACAAGTGATTACCTATGATTCATACTCCAATTTTTGATTTTGTCAAAGCGTACGTGTCCTCCGCCCCGGTTCGGCTCCACATGCCGGGCCACAAGGGGCGGGGACTTTTGGGCTGTGAGCTTCTGGACCTCACAGAGATTCCCGGGGCAGACTCGCTCTATGAGGCGGCGGGGATCATTGCCGAGAGCGAGGCCAACGCCTCGGCGCTCTTTGGCTGTCCCACCTTTTATTCCACTGAGGGCTCGTCGCACTGCATCCGGGCGATGCTCCTGCTTGCGGAGCAGGTCTGGCGTTGGCGGCAAGGCAGGGCTCCTGCGCCGGGCGTGGAGGAGAACGGATTCTTCGCTCCGCTGAGAATGACGGGTGGAGACGGGTTCCGGGTGCTGGCGGCGCGGAACGTCCACAAGACCTTTCTCTCGGCGGCGGCCCTGCTCGATCTGGACGTCTGCTGGCTGCCCGCCGACGCCGACTCCTATCTCACCGCCCATCCTACGCCTGCGGCGCTGGACGCGGCGCTGTCCGACAGCGGTGCGTCGGCGGTCTATCTGACCTGCCCGGACTATCTGGGGAATCTGCCGGATCTGCGGCCTCTGGCTGCGGTTTGTCACGCCCACGGCGCCCTGCTGCTGGTGGACAACGCCCACGGGGCCTATCTGCGTTTTCTCTCTCCTTCCCGGCATCCCATCGCGCTCGGCGCGGATCTGTGCTGTGATTCCGCGCACAAGACCCTGCCCGTGCTGACGGGCGGGGCGTATCTGCACGTTGCGCCGGGCTTGCTGCAGAAGACGGCGGCGGACGCAGGACGGGAAGCCCGTCCCCTACGGGGGGATGGTTCCCGGTCTGACGCACAAGCGCCCGCTCCGCAGAGTGGCGCGGGACAGGAGGCAGGGCGTGGCCCGCTCTGTGACAGAAGCGTGCGGGAAGCGCTGGCGCTGTTTGGCTCCACCTCGCCGTCCTATTTGATTTTGCAATCGCTGGACCTTGCCAACCCCCGTTTGGAGATGCTTTCCTCGCGGCTGGCGGCCTTTCTGCCCCGTTTGATGGCGCTGAAGGCGCGGTTGTGTGGCGCAGGCTGGCGTCTGATCGGGGACGAGCCGCTGAAGCTGACGTTCGATCTCCGTCCGCCTGCCGAAACGGACGACGGCGAAGCGTCCTCCGCTTCGCCGCGCTCCGGCACGGCGCTGGCAGCGGCGCTGGAACAGGCAGGACTCTACTGCGAATTTGCGGACCGGGATTTCCTTGTCCTGATGGTTTCGCCGGAACACACCGAGGCGGAGCTGATGCGTCTGGAAACAGCGTTGATGGCACTTGCGGCAAAGTACCGCACAGCAGAGGGGCGGACAAGCAGTGCTTGTTCGGTCAAAGATACCGGGAAGGCGGTCGCGCCGGAAACCGTTTGCACGATCCGTGAAGCCATGCTGGCCCCGGCGGCGACGGTTCCGGCGGCGGAGAGTCTCGGACGGGTGCTGGCGCGTCCGGGCGTAAGCTGCCCGCCTGCCGTGCCGATTCTGATGCCCGGCGAGCGCATTGACGAGGCCGCTGTGGCTGCGTTTCGACACTATGGGATTGAAACCGTGTCGGTTTTACAAAACCTTTGAAAAGCGCGCGCACGGGGCTTTCATTTTTGTCGGCCATTTCCAAAAGAAAAAATAGAGGTTGACAAATCCATTTGTTGGGGGTATTCTATAACACGGACACAAGATGTTGTGGTTTTTATGTAAACAAGCCCACCATCATCCACAACTTCTCCACAGAGATTTCCACAGGAGGCAGATATGCAGCTTGGCGGTTTGCAAAAAATGACGCTTCTGGACTTCCCCGGACGGGTGGCCTGCACGGTTTTTACCGTGGGCTGCAATTTCCGCTGCCCGTTCTGTCACAACAGCAGTCTGGTGCTCTCGCCGGACTTGCCGGAGCTTTCGCAGGCGGAGTTCTTCGCCTTTCTGCAAAAGCGGCGCGGCCTGCTCGACGGCGTTGCCATCACCGGCGGCGAACCCCTGCTCCACGCCGATCTTCCCGCGTTTTTGGAGCAGATTCGCGCGCTGGGCTACGCGGTGAAGCTGGACACAAACGGAGCCTTCCCTGACCGGCTGCGCGCAATTTTAGAGGCCGGGCTGGCCGACTACGTGGCAATGGACGTCAAAAACAGCCGCGAGAAGTACGAGCAGACCGCCGGTGTGACCGGGATTCTGCCGCAGGTGGAGCAGAGCGCAGCCCTGCTCATGGGCGGCAGCACGCCCTTCGAGTTCCGCACGACGCTGGTGGACGAGCTGCATGAGTCGGCGGACTTCGCCGCCATCGGGCGGTGGATCGCCGGAACGGAGCGGTATTTCATTCAGGGCTTCGTGGATTCCGGCGACATTTTAGCGGGCGGCGGTCGCTTCCACGCGGCAGGCCCGGAGAAGGCAAAGACCTGTCTGGAGGCGGTGCGAGCCTTCGTGCCAAACGCCCAGCTTCGGGGCGTAGAGCTTGCAAACGGTTAATCTGTCCAGAATATAACACAGAAAATATGGTACAATCCATTCGATACCATTCAGAATAAAGGAGAAATAACATGTATCAGGTTGTCAAGCGCAACGACAAGGTCGTGGATTTTGACATCACCAAGATCTCGACCGCCATTAAAAAGGCTTTCGACGCCAAGGAAAAGCAGTACAACGACGACACCATCGACTTTCTGGCGCTCAAGGTGACCGCCGACTTCCAGAAAAAAATCAAGGACAACAAGATCGCCGTGGAGGACATTCAGGACTCCGTGGAGGCGGTGCTGGGCCGCGCGGGCTACGAGGACGTGGCCAAGGCCTACATCCTCTATCGCCGCCAGCGGGAGAAGCTGCGCAACGTCTCCGAGACGATGCTGGACTACAAATCCGTGGTGGATCAGTACCTCAAGGTCATGGACTGGCGCGTGAAGGAGAACTCCACCGTCACCTACTCTGTGGGCGGTTTGATTCTGTCCAACTCCGGCGCGATTACCGCAAACTACTGGCTGAGTGAGATTTACGACGATGAAATCGCCAACGCCCACCGCAACTGTGACTTCCACATCCACGACATGTCCATGCTGACCGGCTACTGCGCGGGCTGGAGCCTCAAGCAGCTCATTCAGGAGGGGCTCGGCGGCGTGCCCGGCAAG
>CACXHI010000061.1 GCA_902767395.1 Oscillospiraceae bacterium | reverse complement strand
TTCCTTGAACGCATAGGCCGCCTCCTCTCTCCCTCCGGTGCTCAAAAGTCTGCACCATGGAATCATATTCAAAACACAGGGACCAAAACAGCATTCGATCCCTGTGTTTTCCGTCATTTATCGTGGGCATAGTACCCGTAGTTGTAGCGCTTGTAGTAATAGCCCTTTTTATAATAGCCCTTTTTCTGGTTTTCGGCGTTGTTGAACACCACACCCAGGACGTTACAGCCGCTTTTCTTCAGCTGGCTGACCACATCCTGCGCGTCCTGATAGTGGATCTTGCTGCTGCCGATGACCAGAATGGCGCTGTCGCAGTTTGCCGCAATGACAGCAGCGTCGATGACCATGCCCAGGGGCGGCGTGTCGATGATCACATAGTCATAGACCTTGCCCAGGGACTTCAGCAGTTCCTTGAAATACCGGCCGTTCAGCAGCTCCACAGGATTGGGGGGGTACTTGCCGGAAAACAGCACATGCAGCCGGTCATATTGCGTGGCATAGATGCAGTCCTGGAGGTTTGCGATGCCAGTGATTGCTTCGCTCAATCCGGAAACACGGTTCGTATTGGAATTCCGTCCGGCCATAACGGATTTTCGCAAATCTGCATCAATGACCAGCACGCGCTTTCCCAGCTCTGAAAGGCTCCTGCCGAGGTGCAGCGCCAACACGGTTTTGCCCTCGTTCTGGGTAACGCTGGTGAGCGCAATGAGCTTGACGTCTCTGCCGCAGAACTGAATGTTTGTCCGCAGCACATTGAACGCCTCTTCAACAAAATAATTCCCGATACCCGGGATGGTGATCTCGGTCTTATTCATCTTTTTCTCCCTTTGCTGCTGTGGTACCCGCGACGCGGCCATATTGGGCATTGTACATGTACTTTTCCTTCCTGCCATACCGTCCGCGATTGCCGTAATGATCATATTTCCCATTGACGGATTTTGCGGAAGCATTCGGGATGTTGCCCAGGACACTCAGATTCAGGTATTTATGCACATCCTCCTCGGTTTTGACCTTATCATCGAGGATCAGCTGCACCAGATAGGCGATGTAAACCAGGGCCGCCACGGCGAGGCCCACCAGAATATACCTGCGGATGCCGATTTCATTGCTGGGCCGATAACTGAGGGTGCCATAGTCGTAGACGTTGATCTGGTCCATGCCCATCGCCGCGGAAATCTTTTCTGCACCGATGCGGCAGACGGAGTCCACGATTTTTTTCGAGAGTTCAGGGTTGTCCGTTTCCACTGAAACCTCGAGAACGCGGGAGCCCTCGGGGTTCTGTGTCGAGATCATCCTGCTGAGGCTTTTATAGGAAACATCCAGATCCAGTTCCTCGATCACATCATCCAGGACCGCATGGCTTTTGAGCATATAGTCGCAGTCGCTGACCACATTCAGCGCCAACGAGAAATCCGTGCTGGTATATGCGTAATCGTTGCCGTTCTCCTGGCGGAGTATGTAGAGCGTGGCCACCGACTGGTACATCGGCTTGCGCAGGAATCGCGCATAGCAGTACAGCGCGCCGACGCTCACGGCCGCAGCCAGCAGGATCGGGATCACGTGCCAACTGAACGCCTGCCAAATATCACCCAAAGATATGACTCTTACGTTTTTTTCTTCCATGGCTATGGTTCCTCTTCAAATCTGAATGTTCAGTAGTCTCAGCGCATTTTCATACAGCACCTCGACAGCATATGTTTCGCCGCATCGCTTTTGGATGTAGGCAAAGGCAGGGAAAAGCTGCGGCGGTCTGGAGGTCACGTTGTGAGCATCAGAGCAAACCAGGTCCGCCAAACGGTGGGCAATGATTTTCCGGCTTCTGTTTTTTGCAAACAGACCCCAACCGCCGAACAGGGACGGGCCGTCAACCTGCAGAAGTGCGCCGCTTTCTTTACAGCGGATCAGATCGCGAAGATTGCCGGACAGATTTCGATATCGCTCCACGTGTGCCAGGATCGGGCGATAGCCGGAATTCAAAAGGCGATGAACAGCGTCCGTGATGATATTCTTATTCACATGCTCGGAAAAATCCACCAGCACATAGTTGGTTCCGTTCATCGTGCGGCAATAGCTCTGATTCAGCCACTCGATACAGTTCGGGCTGTAACGCAGTTCGTTGCCCTGGACCAGCTTCAGATCCGGATACTTCTCTCCGGCATACTCGGACAGGATTCGAAAGCCCTCCGCCGATGCCTTGATGTTGTCCCCAAACATTCCGGGATGAAAATGCGGCGTCACACAAATGACCCTGGTCCCATCCCGATAGGCACTGTCAAGCAGCTTTTGCATCTGCTGTGCCGTCTGTGGGCCATCATCCACACCGGGCAGTATATGAATGTGAATATCTGCAAATACACGCATAATATCAACCGCCATTCTAT
>CACXHI010000060.1 GCA_902767395.1 Oscillospiraceae bacterium | reverse complement strand
CCGTCGATCTTGATGACGTGCCAGTTGAAGGCCTCCAGCTTTTTGTCCAGCGGCTCGGTGGGCATAACGTCCTTGGTCGCGCCGTCGATTTGCAGACCGTTTACGTCGATGAAAGCACAGAGATTGTCCAGCTCCCACTTGGCGGCGGACATCATAGCCTCCCAAATCTGCCCCTCGGCCACCTCACCGTCGCCGCAAATCGCGTAGGTGCGATAGGTCTTGCCTTCGATTTTGGCGGACAGCGCCATGCCGACTGCGGTAGACAACCCCTGACCGAGCGAGCCGGTGGACATATCCACACCGGGAACGTAGCGCATATCGGGGTGGCCGGACAAATGGGACTTGATGGAGCGAAGCTGCTGCAGATCCTCCACCGGGAAATAGCCGCGCAGAGCCAGTACCGCGTACAGTGCCGGCGCACAGTGCCCCTTGGAGAGCACGAAACGGTCACGCTCTGCCCACTGGGGATTGGCAGGATCTACATTCATCTCGTTGAAGTAGAGTGCAGTCAGCGCATCTGCGCAGGACAGCGAACCGCCGGGATGTCCGGAAGAGGCCCGATGAACCGCCTCAACCGCCAGCAGCCTTGCCCTGTAGGCAAGGACGGTCAGATCTTTTCCGTACAGTTTTTCCATAGTATCCTTCCTTTTCCGTTTTTTCGGTGGGTTTTATTGATCCGCCAGCGTTTGGTAGCCAAAGCGGTTCTGCCAGTAGTAGCTTAAGGCCTGCATTTGACGGTATTTTTCCGACCACGCGGGGGGGATCGTCGTGCTGAGCTTGCCCTCAATGCTGATACGGCCCTTGGTCGAGTAGACCGGGAAATCTGCCATCATGTCTCCCATCGCCTGGAGATAGGCGGGGCCCTTGCCCCAGCCCAGCGTTTCAAAGAGGACGTTCATCAGGTAGCAGGGCGAAATCGTGGGCCCAACCTCCAGCTTGCTGCCGGTGAAGCCAAGTGTTTCCCGGGCCGCGTCGTTCATCCAGATCACGTAATCCGTGGAGTAGTAATTGAAAAACCCGTCCTCTGTGGACAAATCCACGTCCATGCCAAAGCGTTCATAGGCGGCGGTGGTGTAGTTGTTGACGTCCTTGCCCAGCGTGGCCTTGTGGTCGCCGTAGGTCAGCAGAACGATGGGACGGTCGCTTGCCCGGAAGCGTTCGATCAAATCAAGAAGCTCGCCGTCGCGCTTGGCGCAGCAGCCGAGGTAGTTGTTCATGGCAATGCCGTCCGGTGTGGCGGCGTCGCGCAGAACGTAGCGGCCCGGGTACTTGTTGGTGGTGTAGTTGTACGGGCCGTGGCCCTCATAGGTGACAGAGAAATTGAAATAAGGAGCGTCGCTGGTTTGAAGATGCTTCTGATACTGCGTCCAAATGCAGTCGTAGAGCACGTCGTCCTCCGCGACCTTGTCCGCGCCGACCAGCTCGTCAAACCCGTCCTCTCGGAACATGTACCGGTCGAAGCCAAGGTAGCGGTCAATGTTCTGACGGTTATAGAACCAGCCGTTGAAGGGGTGCGCGCCCTCTGTGACGTAGCCCTGCTGTTTGAGATACCAGACGTAGGAGTTGGTGGGCTTGCGCCAGTCGCGGGGGGTGTAGTTACCCGTCAGGAAGCACCGCTCGGCGTCCTTGGTGTTGCCGCCGAAGCCGTTGGTCACAAGGTTTCCCATATAGACCGACTCGTCCACAAAACCGTGGTAGTCATGATATGCGGAGAAATCCAGCGCGTTCTGATCATAGGCCAGCTCCGACAGATCGGAGTAGCTTTCCCGCATGATGACGAAAACGTCCACCTTGCGCGCCTCCGGGACGTTTTCCTCGGTGTAAGCGTTCAGCAGCGCAGCGGTGTCCTTCTCCGAGTAGCCGGACGGCTTGCCGGAGCCGCTGAAGATCGTCCGCGCGAAGGAATAGACTACGCCGCGTGAGACGTATATTTCCGTGACGGACCAGGTGTTGATATGCTGATAGTTCTTGGTCAGATTGATCATCCCGCTGGTGCAGCCGAGCGTGCAGACTCCTGTCAAAAAACACGCCGCAAGCGCAAGCCCAAGCGGGCGGAAGCCCTTCCAGCGGGGACGCCACCGACTCAGAAGGGCCAGCAGCGCGGTGAAGCCCAACGCCCCTCCGACGGCAATCCAGATGCGGGGACTCATCTCGAGCTCATAGCCCTGCGTGCCGGTAATCGCCAGCGCCTCGCGCAGACAGGTGAGATCCGCGAATTGCAGGGGATCGGAACGAATAATAATCAGATAATAGTTGCCGATGGCCACCCCGAGCGAAACCAGCGCCGTGAGCAGATACGCCAGCCATGCCCGCCCAACGAGCGCAAAGAGCGTCAAGCACAGGCTGTAGACCAGAATCAGGTTCATCAGCGGAATCCAAAGATCCTCCCAGTACCCAAGCCAAATGTCAGGCTTGAGATTGCTGTAGGACAGACGAAGTGTGAAAAAAGTCAGTGCGCAGCAGGCAAACAGCATCAGACACAGCTGCCAAAGCAAAAAAAGCGCCCGCTTTTCCTGCGGCATCCGCCGAAGCAGAACCAGAGGCGTTCGATGATTGGGTTCGCAGGGACCCGTTCGTTTTTTCATGCGATTCTCTCCTTGCAATAGCTGGGCCGATGCAGGCATCGGCCCAGCCGGACGATTACCACCGTCTCTTTCATTCCGATTATACTGCATTTTTCGGCAGGTTGCAAGCAAATCTTTTTGAAACCTCCTGTTTTCTTTTGCACCGCTTCCACAAACGAATCCCGTTTGCCGCTTTTTGGACACATCTTCCGAAAACTCCCATTGACAAGCGGCTGAAAACGGGGTAAAATACACAGGAAAGGAGGGGATACCATGTACTACATTCTCTGGATCGCTCTTGCAGTCGGATTTCTGGCGGTCGAGTTCGGCACCGTCGCTCTGATCAGTCTCTGGTTCGTGATCGGCGCACTTGCGGCGATGGTTGCGGATCTGCTCGGTGCTGTGCTATGGCTCCAGATTCTGATTTTCGCACTGGTTTCTCTGGCAATGCTTCTGCTGGTGCGTCCCTTTCTGCGCCGTTATGTCAACCCCTACAAGACCCCGACCAACGCCGACGCCTTGCTTGGGCAGGAGGCCCTCGTCACGGAAGCAATCAACAACCTTGAGGGTACCGGCGCTGTGAAGCTCGGCGGCCTGACGTGGACGGCTCGTGCCGAGGACGGCGCGCCCATCCCGGAGGGAGCCGTGGTCGTTGTCCGTGCCATTGACGGCGTTAAGGCAATCGTCACCCCCCGCGTTCGCTGACGTCCATCGAATCTATTATTCAGGAGGTATCAACCATGCCCGAAAGCACCGTTCCCTACATCATCCTTGCAGCCGTTGTCCTTGTAATTCTCGGTATTATTGCCAAGCACATCCACGTGGTCAAGCAGTCCCATGCTTACGTCATCGAGCGCCTCGGTGCGTTCCGTGCTGTCTGGGGTGTGGGCTTCCATGTTCTGACCCCCTTCATCGACCGCGTTGCCAAGAAAGTCACCCTGAAGGAACAGGTTCTCGACTATCCCCCCCAGCCTGTGATTACCAAGGATAACGTCACCATGCAGATCGACACAGTCGTTTACTTCCAGATCACCGACCCCAAGCTCTATGCCTACGGTGTGGAGCAGCCCATGATCGCGATGGAGACTCTGACCGCGACTACCCTGCGTAATATCATCGGCGACTTGGAGCTTGACCAGACCCTGACCTCCCGCGACGTCATCAACACCAAGATGCGCGCAATTCTCGACGAAGCCACCGACCCTTGGGGCATCAAGGTTAACCGCGTGGAGTTGAAGAACATTCTGCCTCCTGCCGATATCCAGAACTCCATGGAGAAGCAGATGAAGGCTGAGCGTGACCGCCGTCAGGCGATTCTGCAGGCCGAGGGCCAGAAGCACTCCGCCATCCTTGTAGCCGAGGGACAGAAGGAGTCCGCGATTCTCAAGGCCAGCGCCGACAAGGAGGCCGCGATTCTCAAGGCCGAGGCCGAGAAGCAGGCAGCGATCCTCAAGGCCGAAGGTCAGGCACAGGCCATCCTTGCCGTGCAGAAGGCAACTGCGGACGCCCTGAAGCTCTTGAACGAGGCCCATCCCAACGATCAGGTCATCAAGCTCAAGGCGCTTGAGGCCATGCAGAAGGTTGCCGACGGTCAGGCGACGAAGCTCATCATTCCCAGCGATATGCAGGGGCTTGCCGCGCTGGCAGGCGGCTTGAAGGAGATCGTCAAGGACTGATATTTTTCTCTCACATTTTGCATTTTCTCTTGCTATTCGACGTAAAACCGCCTATAATGAAGGTGTGATCTCCGGCGTTTCCGGAATCACACCTTCCTTTTTTCACGGATTCAATCACTATACGGGAGCAATGCTATGAACGATATCTTGACCTATTCCGTCCCCTGTCTGTTTGGTCTGGAGGGGCTTGTGGGCGATGAGCTCCGCCGTCTGGAGCAGGAGAATGTGCGGGTGGAAAACGGGCGTGTTCTCTTTGACGGCGGTGTGGAGGCGCTTGCTGTGACGAATCTCCGCCTGCGAATGGGGGAGCGGGTTCTACTCCGTCTGGGCGCTTTTCCGGTGCGCAGCTTCGAGGAGCTGTTTCAGGGCGTTCGAGCCCTGCCGCTGGAGGATTATCTGCCAAAGGACGCGAAGTTTCCTGTCAAGGGACATTGTCTGAATTCCCGGCTCCACTCC
Organism: Oscillospiraceae bacterium; assembly: GCA_902767395.1. Lineage (GTDB taxonomy): Bacteria > Bacillota > Clostridia > Oscillospirales > Oscillospiraceae > JAFRPC01. The sequence goes on along the minus strand of CACXHI010000060.1, from coordinate 2,251 downwards.
GTTCCCGACTGTCAGGCCATTATCAAAAAGGCTGCCGTAGACCGTATGGGCAGACACTACGGGTTGAACTGGCTGCCGGAAACCGGAGCGCTTTATCAGCTCCAGTTTTCGATCATGAAGGATGTCTGCGAGGTGTTTCTTGACACCACCGGCGCCGGGCTGCATAAGCGTGGTTATCGTGCCGTGGGCAACGATGCCCCTCTGCGGGAAACCTTGGCTGCCGACATGGTGACGCTCTCCCGCTACCGTGGCCGGGACTTCTTCTGGGACTCCTTCTGCGGCAGCGGTACCATTGTCATCGAGGCTGCTTTGATTGCGCTGAACCGCGCGCCGGGGCTGAGCCGAAGCTTCTCTGCCCAGAGCTGGGGCTTCGTGCCGAACAGCGCGTGGGAACAGGCCAGAGAGGCGGCAAGGGCAGCAGAATTCCGGGGGGAATACCGCATTCTCGGCTCCGACATTGACCCAAGCAGCCTTGGCATAGCGGTGTCCAACGCGCGGAAAGCCGGGGTCGAGCGTCTGATCCGTTTCGAGGAGGCCGATGCCACCAAACGCGACCTGCCTGCGGAAAAAGGGCTGATTGTCTGCAATCCGCCCTATGGGGAGCGGATGATGGAGCAGCGCAGCGCCCAGCGTCTCTATCATGCGCTGGGAAAGCATCTGCGCTTTGCCGACGGCTGGCAGAAATTCATCATCTCCTCCGAGCCGGAATTTGAGCACTATTTCGGCAAGCAGGCGGACAAAAAGCGCAAGCTCTACAACGGCATGATTCAGTGTAATCTTTTCCAATATACCGGGGGGAGAAACGCCAAATGAAACATCTGTTTATTATCAATCCGGCGGCGGGAAAAACAGATCGAACCCAAGCGCTTTCCGCAGAGCTCCGACAGCTCTGCGCGACGAGAGGGCTGGACTATGCAATTCGTGTCTCCCAACGCCCGGGAGACTGTACGGAAATCACGCGCCAGGCTGCCCAGCGGGGAGAACCATGCCGCGTCTACGCCTGCGGCGGCGACGGGACGCTCAACGAGATAGTCTGCGGCGCAGCGGGAGCAGACAATCTTGCGGTCACGCACTATCCCTGCGGGTCCGGCAACGACTTCATCAAGAACTTTGACGATCCGGAGGCGTTTTTCGACCCTGCCCGTCTGCTCGACGCGGAGGAGGCCCTGCTGGATCTGATTCAGGTCGGCCCGGACTACTGCCTTTCCATCTGTTCCATCGGCATCGACGCCCGGATCGGCACTTCGATTCAGGGTTACAAGCGCCTGCCGTTGATTTCCGGTAACGGCGCGTACAATCTCTCCACCGTGGTCAATCTGGTCAAGGGGATTCATCATCACTACCAGATCGAGCTGGACGGGCGGACGTTTGACGACCGATTCACGCTGATTTGCGTTTGCAACGGTCGTTTTTACGGCGGCGGCTATCAGCCGGTTCCGGAGGCCATGCCGGACGACGGCAGGCTGGAGGTCTTGTTGGTCAGCAAGGTCTCTCGGCTTCAGGTTGCGGGAATGATTGGAAAGTACAAGGCCGGTCGGTATGCGGAGTTCCCGGCGCTGTTCCGCCATTTTTCCACACAGAGACTTGTCGTTCACTGTGACCGCGAGGAGGTTGTAAATCTCGACGGCGAGGCCCGCTTCGGCAAGGACGTTGAGATTCGCCTTTCCGATCGGAAGCTGCGCTTTTTCTATCCGAAGGGACTCTCTTATACTGCACCGGCTTTCGGCCAAAAAAGAAACTAAAAAAATTTTTCCAAAATTCGCTTTTTCCCCTTCTTTCATTTCGTCGAATTATCCGAAATATCATTTGCCGGTTTTCTCCATATTGATTTTTTCCCACCGTGTATGTATAATTTGTTCGTAAAACCATCCATGATTCGTCTGTTCAACCCCGTAATCTGACCGAAAAGGAGAATCTGATACATGAGAACCATCGGAACAGTCGTCCGGGGCGTGCGCGCCCCCATCATCCGTCAGGGCGATGACATCGCCGCCATCGCAGCCGACTCTGTGAAGGCTGCCTGGGAGGAAGCCGGAATCACCCCCAGAGATCGGGACGTGGTTGCCGTCACCGAGTCCGTCGTTGCCCGTTCGCAGGGAAACTATGCCACCATTCAGCAAATCGCGGCCGATGTGAAGGCCAAGACCGGCGGCGGTATCGTCGGCGTTGCGTTCCCCATCCTCAGCCGCAACCGCTTCTCCCTGCTGCTCAAGAGCATTGCCCTCGCCAGTAAGAAGGTGGTCGTCCTGCT
>CACXHI010000059.1 GCA_902767395.1 Oscillospiraceae bacterium | reverse complement strand
CGAACCCACGCCCACAGCTTGGAAGGCTGTTGTACTAGCCGTTATACTACACCCGCAGCTTCCCTGCATCAATCAGCTTTCCAATTTTATCATACGATTGCCGGATTGTCAAGGCTTTTCTTTCATTTTTCACAAATCCCTGCCCCGTTCAGCACCGCTTCGCGCAGGGTGTCGCCCTCGTAGCGCAGCTTCAGCGAGAAGAACGGAACCCGGCGCTCCATGAGATCGAGAAAAATCCGGTCGCCCTCCCACTGGGGAAGCTCGCGCATCCGCTGTTTCGGGACCCATTCCAGCACGCCCTCGTCGCAGTCCTTGAGACTGCCCTCAAAGCCGTCGGCATGGAACAGGTGCATATACTCCCCTTCCCAGCGGTCGGAAACAAAGGTCACGATCCCGCAATAGCGCCAGCTTGTGAGCCGCAGGCCGGTTTCCTCCAGCGTCTCGCGCAGCACGCAGTCCTCCGGGCTTTCGTTTTCCTCAAAATGCCCGCCGATCCCGATCCACTTGTCGCGGTTCAGATCCTGCTCCTTCTTCACGCGGTGCAAAAGCAGATAGGCCCCGTCCCGCTCCAGATAACAAAGCGTGGTATTCTTCATCTTATTTCACCTGAATATTCACAGCGCTGTGGAGGTTCTCCACCTCGATCTGTGCGCTGCCCTTGGCAAACTCCCCGTCGAGGGTCCAATCCATGCCGGGATCGGCGGTAATCGTCAGCTTTCGCGCGGGCCGGAAGACCAGCGAGGGAGAATCGTAGTGCTGGGTGGTCAGGGCGCGGACGATCTCCGCCAGCGCCGTCATACTGCCGGGGAACTTCACAAGCAGCAGCTCGAACAGGCCGTCGTTCATGTCCACCACGTCCTTGTCCAGCGTCAGAATGCCGCCGACGGAGGTGGAGTTGCTGATCGCGCCGAAGATATAATCCCCGGCCTCCCGCCGCCCGTCCTCCATTGTCAGGCTGACGTGGTAGCGGCGCAGGGAGGACAGCTCCCGAATTCCGCCGAGCACGTAGGCCATGTGTCCGAGCACGTTCTTCACGCTCTGCGGCGTGGCGTAGGAGGTCTTGGTGAACGCGCCGAAGGACGCGACGTAGGTGAAGTACCGATCCTGAAATTTCCCCACGTCATAGGGAACCGGGCTGCCCGCCACGATATCCTGCGCTGCCTGAATCACGTTCTTGGACAGGCCGAGGCTGGCTGCAAAGTCATTCGTCGAGCCGGCGGGGATATAGCCGATGGGCGTTGACGCCCCGGAACGAACCACGCCCGAGATCACCTCGTTGAAGGTTCCGTCGCCGCCGATGCAGACGATCAGATCGACCTGCGCGGCGTACCGCGCCGCGAGGGTCACGCCGTCGCCGCGCTTCTGCGTCATCCAGACGCGGCATTCATAACCCGCGCGCCCGAACACGGACAGAATCTCCGGCAGATGCGGATTGGCCTTCTTCGTCCCGGCTGCGGGGTTCATAATCAACAGCAAGCGTTTCATCGCACGTCCTCCTGCACAAACCGGCTTTCCGGCGTTTTTGTCTGATTCCATTGTACCACGTTTCGGAGATTTGTCAATTCCCGCGTCGCCGCCGTATATTCCACGCCGACGCGGGAAAGCTTCCGCAAAAGGAGGCTTGTCGATGGAGGATTTTGCACGGAAGCTGTCGGTGCGGTTTGCGCAGGCGGCGGATTATACGACGCGGACGCTGACGCTGGGGGATTTGGACTGCACGCTCTGTTTTCTGGACGGGCTGACGTCCGGGGCGGACGTTGCGGAATTTGTGGTGCGCCCGCTATCGCGGCTCGCCCCGCCGCTGACGCCGTCCACGCTGGCGGAGCGCTCCGTAACGGGCGGGGCAGACGCCGCCGTGGCGCAGGCGTGCAGGGACGCGGACGAGGCCGAGCGCCGATTGCTCAACGGCTTTTGCGTGCTCTGCATTCCCGGCGCGGGCGCCGTGGCCTTCGAGGTCAAGTCCGGGGACGTTCGCGGTCCCTCGGAGCCGGAGGTGGAGAGCACGACCCGCGGGCCGAAGGACGCCTTTGCGGAGACCGCACGCACGAACACCGCGCTGGTACGCCGCCATCTGCGGACGGCAAAGCTCCGCATCTGGGAGACGACGGCAGGCAGCGAGAGCCACACCAACCTCAGCCTGCTCTGGCTCGACGGCATGGCCGCGCCGGAGCTGGTGGCGCGGATGCAGCAACGGCTGACCGCGCTGGAGGCGCGGGATCTGCTGACCCCGGCGGCGGTAGAGCACCACCTGCCCGGCCGGCGGAACACCCCCTTTCCCCTGCTCCAATACACCGAGCGCACCGACAAATTTGCCGCCGGTCTGCTCGCGGGCCGGGTCGGTCTGTTTGTAGACGGCCTGCCGGTGGGCTATCTCGCCCCGGTGAATCTGGGCTGGCTGCTCCAGTCGGCGGAGGACAAGGACACCGATCCCTATTCCGCCCGCTTCCTGCGGGGCCTGCGGCTGATCGCGCTGGGCTGCGCTCTGCTGCTGCCGGCTCTCTTTGTGGCGATGACCGCCTTCCATCAGGAGATGCTGCCCACCGCCCTGCTCGAGGCCATCATCGAGAGCAAGCAGCGGGTTCCCTTCCCCACCGTCGTGGAGGTGATCGGCCTGTTGACCGCATTTGAGCTCCTGCAGGAGGCGGGCCTGTCCGCGCCGAAGGCTGTCTCCCAGCCGGTTTCGATCATCGGCGGGCTGGTCGTCGGAACGGCGGCGGTGGAGGCGGATCTGATTTCTCCCGCCGCGCTGATTCTGGTTGCCGCCGCGGGCATTTGCGGCTTCGCCCTGCCGGGCAAGAGCTTTGCCGACGCAATTCGCCTGTGCCGCTTTGCTCTGACCGTCTGCGCGGCCTTTGCCGGGCTGTTCGGTCTGACGCTCGGCCTGCTGGCCCTGCTGATCCACCTGTCGGCCCTTGATTCCTTCGACCGCGCCTATCTTGCGCCGTACTCCGAGCTGAAAAAACGGCCCAACGCATAAATTCCGGGCCGTCCCCGCGCCAGTCGGCGCGGGGACGGCCCGGGAAAATACTGTCACCGATACAGGACCTTCAGGCCCTTCATATTGAGCGGGTTGAGATCCACCGTCACAAGGGAGCCGACGCTGCAATCCACGTCGGTCACGTCCACCACGGCGTGGACCATGCCGACGTGCCCAAGGGTGCGGCATTTGCGGCCATCGACCATGACGATGATCTTGGGCGGGAAGATCATATTCTTGACGTGGTGCAGGACGCCTCCCATGCTGTCGCGGAAGCGGAACAGATCGTTCTCCCGCCGCACGGCGAAACCGTTGTACCAGCCCAGCCCGATAACCGCCGTGCGCATGGGGCGCTTGGCCTTGAAGCCCGCCGCGTAGCCGACGGTCTGGCCCTTGGAAATCTGACGCAGCTCCTCCAGCGTACACTCGGCGTGCCCGATCTTTTTCAGTCCCAGCCTGTCCTTGAAGCTCAGCCGCCCAAGGAAGGCGGAGCCGACGCGCACGCCGTCCATGTGCATCTCCGGGTGGCGGACGAAGGCGTGGGAGTTGCAGCAGTGCGCCATGCCCGTCGTGTAGCCGCTGTCGCGGAGCTTCTGTACCAGAGCGGAAAACTGCTCATACTGGCGTCTGGTTGCCTTTTCGCTGCAAAAGGCGCTGTGGAAGTGGGTGAAGATGCCGGTCACGGAGAGATTCTTCATGTATTCGTAGACTGAGACAATCTTATCGTAATCCTCCGTTTGGAAGCCGTAGCGTCCCATGCCCGTGTCGATGGCAAGGTGTACCTTCGCCACGGCGGCCCGCTCGGCGGCGACGCCGTTGATGGCGACGGCGGTCTCATAGCAGCCCACGGTCAGGATCACGTCCAGATCCAGCAGGGCGTTGATTTCCGCCGGGTCGGGGGTGGAGCGCATCATCAGGATCGGCGCGGCGGGGAAGATTTCCCGCAGCGTTTCGGCCTCCTTGAGCTCTGTCACGGCAAAGCGGTCAATCCCGTTCTCATGCAGGAGCTTGGAGAAGGGCGCCAGCCCGATGCCGTAGCCGTTGCCCTTGAGCACGGCCCAGATGGGCACCGTCCCGGCGAACTCGCGGATCGCCCGGATGTTTTGGACGAGCGCATCCCGCTCGACGATATATGCTTTCATACACAGCACCTCGGTGTGAATTGATGGGAGCGCGTCTTCTTTATTTCCCCCGGTTCTTGATCCGGTAGACCTTGGAGCGGAGCTTGGAGAAGGCGGAGGTGGACTTCTCGATGGCATTGAACCAGAACCGGCTCAGCACCAGATCCATCTCGCCCACGAATTCGGTGTAGTCCCCGTTGAAGCCGCGCTTGAACTTCACCAGACCGTAGAGTGGG
>CACXHI010000058.1 GCA_902767395.1 Oscillospiraceae bacterium | reverse complement strand
GTTTGCCTGCTTTGGCAGCGCGAGGGTGTGGCCGAGCTGGAAATCACGATCCATGAGGGCAGAAACCGCCAGATTCGCCGCATGGCGGAGGCCGCCGGCCTGACGCCCACACGCCTCAAGCGCGTGGCGGAGGGCGGTCTGACGCTGGGCGATTTGCAGCCCGGCCAATGGCGTATCCTCACCGAAGCGGAGCGAGCAGCGCTTCTGCAAATTGAGAATGGAAAATGCAGAATTGAGGAGGAGCTTTGAGACAGAAGGAAGCAGCCATGACGAATGATTGGGATGTAATTGTCCTCGGCGGCGGGGCCGCCGGGATGTTTGCCGCGATTCAGGCGGGCTACGCGGGAGCACGGGTGCTTCTGTTGGAACCGAATGAACGCTTGGGCAAAAAGCTTTACATCACAGGCAAGGGACGCTGCAACCTGACCAACCACTGTTCGTGGCAGGAGGTTTTGAAGAACGTCCCGCGCAACCCGCGCTTTCTGTATTCCGCCCTCTCGGGCTTTACGCCGGAGGACGCCGTGACCTTCTTCGAGAGCCACGGCTGCGAAACGAAAACGGAGCGCGGCAACCGGGTGTTCCCGGTCAGTGACAAGGCCGCCTCCGTGGTGGACGCGCTCAAAACCGCCCTCGGCTACGCCGGGGCAGAGGTGCGCCGCGCCCGTGGGCTGGAGCTTCTGACGGCGGAGGGCCGCATCTGCGGCGTCCGCACGGATCGGGGAACGTTCGCGGCCCCTGCTGTGATCCTCGCCACGGGCGGGAAGTCCTATCCCGCCACCGGCTCCACCGGCGACGGCTACCGACTGGCAGGGGGCGTCGGCCACAGCATCGTCCCGCCCGTCGGCTCGCTGGTTCCGATGGTCGAGGACGGTGATTTCTGCGCAAGGATGCAGGGCTTGGCGTTGAAGAACGTCAACGTCCGGCTCTATGAAGCCCCCCGTCCTTCCGGGCGCAGCGAAGAATCCGTCTCTCCCGTCCCCTCTGCAAAACCCGTCTACGAGGAATTCGGGGAGCTGCTGTTTACCCACTTCGGCCTGTCCGGGCCGGTCATTCTGTCCGCCTCGGCCCACATGGAGCAGGGAAAGCGATATCTTGTGTCCATCGACCTCAAGCCTGCCTTGGACGAGGCGACGCTGGACGCCCGCATCCTGCGGGATTTTGCAGACAGCAAGAACCGCAGCTTTGAAAATGCGATCACCGGCCTCTATCCCAAGACGATGCTCCCCGTGATGGTCGTCCGCTCGGGGATTCCGGGCGATACAAAGGTCAACGCCGTGACCCGAGAGCAGCGCCGTCGGCTCCTGACGCTGACCAAGCATTTTACCTTGCTGATCAGCGGCCTGCGCCCCGTGGAGGAGGCCATTGTCACCTCCGGCGGCGTGTCGGTCAGAGAGATCAACCCCAAAACGATGGCCTCCAAGCTGGTCCCCGGCCTCTACTTTGCCGGGGAGGTCATGGACGTGGACGCCTACACCGGCGGCTTTAATCTGCAAATCGCGTGGGCGACGGCCTATGCGGCCGGAACCGCGGCGGCGGAGCAAGGCAACAAAATGGAATGAGTGAACGGAGGTTTCCATGGCAATCGAAAAGGTAAAAGCTTATTTTTCGGAATATGGAATCGAAGACCGCATTCGGGAGCTGGAAGCGTCCAGCGCGACGGTGGAATTGGCGGCGCTGGCCCTCGGCTGTGAGCCCTGCCGGATTGCCAAGACCCTGTCCTTCATGGTGCAGGAGCGCCCGATCCTGATTGTCATGGCGGGCGACGCGAAGATCGACAATCCGAAATACAAGGCCCGGTTCGGCGCAAAGGCCAGAATGCTCACCCCGGACGAGGTGGCGACTCTGGTTGGGCATGAGGTCGGCGGGGTCTGCCCCTTTGGAATCAAGGAGGGCGTCGCCGTCTATCTGGACGTGTCTTTGAAGCGCTTCTCGACGGTGTTTCCCGCCTGCGGAAGCGGCAACAGCGCAATCGAATTGACGATCCCGGAGCTGGAGCGCTACTCGGGCTTCTGCGCATGGGTCGACGTGTGCAAAAACTGGATGCCGGACGGCTGACACCGTTTCCCACCACAAGGAATTCTCAACTCAAATCAAAGGAGTCTGATATACATATGAACGAAACCAAGTTTGTCTCCGTCGCCATTGACGGCCCCGCAGGGGCGGGGAAGAGCACCATCGCAAGGCGGGTCGCCGCAGAGCTGGGATATCTCTATGTGGACACCGGAGCTATCTACCGCACCGTGGGCTATCACATGAGCCTCATGGGGATCGGTCCCAAGGATGCAGACGGCATTCGCCGCTGCATCGACGACGTGAATATCCGCATCGAGCATCAGGCCGACGGAATGCAGCACATGATCCTCAACGGCGAGGACGTGACCGAGCTGATCCGCACCCCCGAGATGTCCAAAATGGCCTCCGGGGTGGCGGCACAGAGCTGCGTGCGCGACTACCTGCTGGAGATGCAGCGCGAGCTGGCGCGCACGCACAACGTCGTCATGGACGGGCGCGACATTGGCACCGTGGTGCTGCCCCACGCGCAGGTCAAGGTCTATCTGACGGCCTCCGCCGAGGTGCGCGCGGAGCGCCGCTGGCGGGAGCTGACCGCCAGGGGGGAGAACGTCCGCTTCGAGGAGGTCTATACCGACGTGATCAAGCGCGACGAGCAGGATATGACGCGCACAATCGCCCCGCTCAAATGCGCCGACGACGCCGAGGTGTTGGATTGCTCCTATCTGACGATCGAGCAGGTCGTGGCGGAGATGAAGGCCATCATCCGCAGAAAGGCGGGCGCGCATGGAGAATAACCGTACCGAAGCGGGCGCGCCTGCCGAGGCCCAGAGCGTCGCGGCAAAGCAGGCTGCCCGCAGGAAGAAGGAACCGGGCCGGGGCTTCATGGTCAAGTACGTCTATCCGCTCGTTTATTGGACGCTCTGGCTGGTGATGCGCTTTTATCACTGGCCCAGCTTTCAGGGCCGCGAGCATCTGCCCGAGGGACCCTGCGTTATCTGCGCCAATCATTCCGGCTTTGCCGATCCCATCTGGGTGTTCATGCTCATGGGGACGCGCCTGCCGCCGTGGACCATGGCGCGCAAATCCCTGTTTGAAAAGCCGGTCTTTGGGCCGTTCCTTGCCTCCTTCCGCGCCTTCCCGGTGGATCGGGACAACGTGGATCTGGCGGCGATTAAGAAATCCCTGTCCGTCCTGAAGGACGGGGACAAGCTTCTGATCTTTCCCGAGGGCACCCGGGTGAAGGGAAAGAAGAAGTCGGAGCCGAAGTCCGGCGCGGTTCTGCTGGCCCAGCGTGCCGGCGTGCCGCTGGTTCCCGTCTACGTGACCCACAACCGCAAGCCCTTCCAGCCGATCAAGGCGGTGATGGGCGAGCCCTACACCCCCGCCTACACCTCCCGCCGCCCCGACACGGCGGAGCTGGAGCGGCACACGGAAGCGCTGATGCAGAAAATCTACAAGCTGGGAGAGAAAACGCCATGATCGTTACGGTTGCCGATCCTGCCGGATTTTGCTTCGGCGTCCGGCGGGCGGTGGAGACGGTGGAGCGCGTTGCGCGCGAGGGGGGCTTGGTTGTGACCCTCGGGCCGATTGTCCACAATCGCCATGTGGTCGAGCGCTTTCAGGCGATGGGCGTGCGTGAAATTGCGGACGTCGCCGCGATTCCGGACGGCGCGACGGTGATTATCCGGGCGCACGGGGTCGGCAAGCGGGTCTACGACGCGCTGCACGCCAGAGGCTTGACGGTGGTGGACGCCACCTGTCCCTTTGTCGAGCGAATTCACAAGCTGGTGCGCAGGGCGGAGGCAGAGGGACGCCGGCCCGTGATCTACGGCTCCAAAACCCACCCCGAGGTGGTTGGGATTTCCGGCTGGTGCAGCGATCCTCTGGTCGTCGAGCGCCCGGAGGAGCTGGAGGCATGGCTCCGCGAGAACCCCGCGCGCGGCAATTTCCCCCTTGCGCTGGTGGCACAGACCACCTCCAACCAGATCCAGTGGAAAAAATTTGGGGAAATTGCAAATTTCCTCTGTACAAACTGCAAAATATTTGATACAATATGTGAAGCGACTGACAATCGGCAAGCTGCAGCTGCGCAGCTTGCTGCGCGAAGCGACGCGATGATTGTCGTGGGCGACAAAACCAGCTCCAATACCCGCCAGTTGGCCGCGATTTGCGGCGAGCACTGCGAGCGGGTCTATCTGGTGGACAACGCGGCGGAGCTGGCTGCCTGCGATTTATCGGCGCTGCATACCATCGGCATCACTGCAGGGGCATCAACACCTGGGTGGATAATAAAGGAGGTCAATCAAACCATGGATGAAATCAAAACAGTAGATACTGCTGCAACGGAGGAAAGCTTTGAGGCGCTGC
>CACXHI010000057.1 GCA_902767395.1 Oscillospiraceae bacterium | reverse complement strand
GATCTTGACGGTGAGCGGGGTCTTCTTGACGGCCTCGAGACGCAGGCGGTTCATGCGCTTGCGCTCGTCCTCCTTGAACTTGGTGCCCTTCTGCCCCTGCTGCTGCTTTTTATTCTTGTTGCCGATCTTCTGCTTGCCGCCGGCGCGGTTCTGATCCCGCTCGGAAATCAGCGTATCCACGCGGTCATCGAAGCGATCGGCGTTGACCTGCACGGCGGAGGTGTCCACGACGCGGCGCTCGCGCTTGCGCTGCGGCTCCGCGGGCTTGGAAGCTGGCTGCTGCTGCTTATTCGGCGCAGGCTTTTTCTCCTCGGACTTGGCGGAGGCGGCGGAAGCAGACTTGGGCTCTCCGGTCTTTTTCTGATCCTCTGCGGCCTTCTTCGCGGCCTCCTCGGCCTTTTTCTTTTCCTCCGCCTCCTTCGCGGCGAAGGCTGCGGCAAAGACGACCTCCACAGAGGGGATCTGATTGCGCTGTGTCATCAGGTCGAAAATCAGATTAAGCTGATCTTCCGTCAGAATCTGCGCCGTACTCTTCGGTTTTTCAAAGTATTGCTCCACGATGGCGTTGATCTCCTTGGTGGTCACACCGAGATCCGCGGCAACCTCTTTAATTCTGTACTTCACAAAACTACTCATATAGCCACCTCCACATTACTGAACCATTGACAATCGACCGATGAAAACTGACAATTGATGCCTCGCGGCCGTCAATTCTTCTTCCGCTTTGCTCGCACTCTGGCGACGCGACGCTCCAGATCCTCCAAAAGCTCCGGCTCCGCCGTCCCCGCAGGGAGGGCCTTCACAAAAGCCAGTGCCATAGACACGTCGGAGAAGGCCGCGACGGAGACGCTCTGCCTGCCCAGCACGGCGCCGAGGGTCTGCTTGTCGAACGGAACGACCAGAACTCTCTGGCGCGTTCCCTCGGCAAGGCTGCGCATCTTCCGGGCGACCGCCGCGCCGGCGTCGTCGGCAAGGACGGTCAGGCGGGCGTGCTTTTGCAGAAGCATGGAGCTGACGGTTTCCTCGCCGGTCTGAAGCTTCCCGGCCTTGCGCGCAAGCCCCAACAAGCCAACGGCCTTATTCTGCTGCTGTTCCATCGGCTTCCTCCATCTGTGCGGTCAGCACGTCGTATATTTCAGGCGGAATCTCCACGCCCAGCGCTCGGCCGAGGGCCTTGGAGCGGAGCGCCTTTTTCAGGCAGTCTGTACTGCGGCACACGTAGGCGCCGCGCCCGGGGGCCTTGCCCCGCAAATCCACACTGACCGTTCCCTCCGGCGAGCGGGCCACCCGTACAAGCTCCGGCTTGGGCTTCATTTCGCGGCAGCCCAGACATTGCCGCAGGGGGATACGCTTGGGCATGGAAACACCTCCATTCTTTCGCGTTTTATGATGGATCGCTTACGCGACAGGAAGGATCTCTGCGAAGGACCCTTTATTCCTCTGCCGCGTTTGCCTGACTCTGCGGCTTGATGTCGATTTTATATCCCGTCAGACGAGCGGCAAGGCGGGCATTCTGGCCCTCCTTGCCGATGGCAAGCGAAAGCTGATCGTCGGGAACGATCACGCGGCAGGCCTTCTCGCCCTCAACCATCGTGACACTGACCACGTCGGCGGGCGCAAGGGCCGCGGCGATAAACTTGGCGGGATCCTCGTCCCAAACCACGATGTCCATTTTCTCTCCGTGGAGCTCATTCACCACGGCGGCGACGCGGGCGCCTTTCTGGCCGACGCAGGTGCCGACGGGATCGAGATTCTCGTCCACGGCATGAACCGCCAGCTTGGTGCGGGAGCCGGCCTCGCGGGCGACGGACTTAATCTCCACCTCGCCGGAGGCGATTTCGGGGACGTTGAGCTCAAACAGGCGCTTGACCAGCCCCGGATGCGTCCGGGAGACGATGATCTGCGGGCCCTTGGAATTGCGGCGAACCTCCACCAGATAGACGCGGATCAGATCGCCCTCGGTGTAGTGCTCGCTATGGACCTGCTCGTTCATGGAAAGCCAAGCCTCGGTACGGTCGGTTCCCTGCCCGATGCGCACGGCGAGATCGCCGGTCTTGTTGTCCACACGGGTCACCGTGGCGGTCAGAATCTCATGGGTCTTGGAGGAGAACCGGTCGTAAACCATGCCGTGCTCGGCCTCGCGGATGCCCTGAATAATGACCTGCTTGGCGGTCTGTGCGGCGATGCGGCCGAAGGCCTGCGTCTGAATCTCCTCATTGACCAGATCGCCCAGCTCGCAGTGGGGATCAATGCGGCGGGCGGCGTCGAACTGGATTTCCGTAGCGGGGGTCACAACCTCGTCCACGACCTCCTTCTGGGCGTACATCTTCAGCGCCTTCTCGTTCAGCTCGACGAACACGTTGTCCGTATAGCCGACGCGGTCCTTTTTATATGCGGCGAGCAGGGCCTGCGTAATGCGCTCGGTCATATACTCCACGGGAATGCCTCTGTCCCGCTCGAGCTGCCGCAGGGCAGCAAAGATTTCTGCACTGGTATTCTGATTCATGGTATGTACCTCCTGAATTACGAAAAATCCACCCGAAGCCGCACCAGCGCGACTTGGGCCTTGGGAAAGGTCACGCACTCGCCATTGTATTCCACGGTCACGTCGCCGTTGTCATAGCCCCGGAGGACGCAGGGGAATTCCCGCACGCCATTGACGGGCCGGTAGAGCTTCACCGTCACGTCCGCGCCGAGAAAGGCCGCAAAATCAGAGGGCCGCTTGAGCGGACGCTCCAGCCCCGCAGAGCAGACCTCGAACCGATAGCTGCCCTCGATGGGGTCCTCCCGGTCCAAAATGGGGTCCATCTGGCGGGAAATCGCCTCGCAGTCCCGGATGTTGACGCCGCCGACCTTGTCGATGTACAGGCGCAAAACCCACTCGCCGCCCTCCCGGACGTATTCCACGTCCCAGATAGAGCAGCCGTTCTCCTCGACCACCGGCTGTGCAAAGGCCCAGACCCGTTCTGTAATTTTCATACCGTCCTCCGTTCAAAAAAAACGATCTGACATATAGAAAGAGAGGCTTGACGGCCTCTCTAACACACTTCCTACCCTAATTACGGGTGTATTATAGCACTTTTTACATGGGAATGCAATAGTTTTTTGGCAAATTCTCGAAAAAAAACCGCTTGATTGAAACGGGAAGCCCAAGTCGGCTTCCCGTTTTTGTTCAAAGAATTGCACTAAGTCCAGAGAAACAGCAGCAGCAGGATGAATGCGGCGAAGATCAGGCTGAAAAACGCGGTAATCAGAAACGACGCGGACAGGGCGCCCCAGATGTAGGTCCAGGTTTCCTTCCGGCTCATCTGGTAGGCTTCGCCCTTGGGACCCTCGTTTCGATGCAGACGTTCGACATACCACGGCATTCCGTCCACGTCCATTTTGGCAATGACCTTGCCGTCGTCGTCCTCGGGCAGCTTATGCTTTTTCATGGTACACCTCCCTTCGCCGTACAGGGGCCTCCCGGCGCGGCGCACGGTGCGCGCCGCACACGGGAAACCGTGGGGAAATCCTTACTTCTTGCCGTTTTCCTTGTCCGCCTCGTTGCGCTTCATTTCCGCGACGACCTTATCCAGCTCTGCCTTACGCTCGGGCGAATTGTAGAGATGGCAGGCGCAGTAGTGCTCCGGCTCGACCTCAGCGAAGTCGGGGTTGACGTACTTGCAGACCTCCATGCAGTCGCGGCAGCGGGTGTGGAACTTACAGCCGCTGGGCGGATTGGCGGGAGAAGGAATGCTGCCTTCCAGAACGATTCGGTTCATCTTGTAGTCCGGGTCCGGCACGGGGATGGCGGAGAACAGGGCCTTGGTGTAGGGGTGCAGCGGCTTGGAGTAGAGCTTATCCGTTTCCGCGTACTCCACCAGATTGCCCAGGTACATGACGCCGACGGTGTCGGAGATGTGCTCGACGACGGACAGGTCGTGAGAGATGAACAGATAGGTCAGGCCGAACTGCTTCTGCAGATCGCGCAGCAGGTTGATGATCTGCGCCTGAATGGACACGTCCAGCGCGGAAACCGGCTCGTCGCACACGATGAAGTCGGGCGAGAGGGCCAGGGCGCGGGCGATGCAGATACGCTGGCGCTGGCCGCCGGAGAACTCGTGCGGATAGCGGTCCTTGTAGTACTCG
>CACXHI010000056.1 GCA_902767395.1 Oscillospiraceae bacterium | reverse complement strand
GGGGCAGGCCGTCCGGGTCAAGGTGTTGAACACCGACGAACGTGGCCGTCTGAGCCTTTCCATCAAGCAGGCAGAGGAGCGCGTTGCCGAAAAGCGCAGAGCCGCGGAAGCGCGCCCGGCCCGGCGGCCTGTTCGGAACACAGGCTTTCAGACACCCCGCACGGAGCCGGAAAGCTTTGAAGATAAGCTGAAGCAGTTCATGGCGGATTCCAACAGCAAGATCTCCGGCGTCCGGCAGTATGAGCATAAAACCAGAAGCAGAAAACGGTAACGCTTTGCGTGCGAAGCACGCGAAACGCTGAAGGACGCGGAGAGTCAAGCTTCTTCGCGCCTTTTCTTTCGATTCTTTCCCGGGAGGACTCTATATGCCCCACGCTTTGATTACCGGCGGCAGCCGCGGCATTGGCGCGGCCACTGTTCGCGCCTTTGCACAGGCCGGATACGCCGTGCATTTTTTCTATATTCATGCCGCAGAAGCCGCCGCACGGGTCGCTTCTGAGACCGGTGCGGAGGCCATTTGCTGTGACGTTGCGGACACTGCCGCCGTCACCCGCGCCGTCGCGGCGCTTCCTCCCGTGGAGGTACTGGTCAACAACGCCGGAATCTCCCACGTGGGTCTGATCTCCCAGATCACACCGGAGGAATGGGATCGGCTCTTTTCTGTGAACGTCAAGGGGATCTACAACACTGTCCGCGCTGTTCTGCCTGAAATGCTTCAGCGGCAGAGCGGCGTCATCGTCAACGTCAGCTCCATGTGGGGACAGGCGGGTGCAAGCTGTGAGGCGGCTTATTCCGCCACCAAGGGCGCGGTGCTTTCCCTGACGCAGGCCCTCGCGCGTGAGCTGGGTCCCTCGGGAATCCGGGTCAACGCCGTCTCCCCCGGCATGATCGACACCGAGATGAACGCGCACCTTGGGGAAGCGGATCGCGCTGCGCTCGCCGAAGACACGCCGCTCGAGCGAATCGGTCGCCCGGAAGAGGTGGCCCAAGCCATCTTATTCCTTGCCCGCGCGGAGTTCATCACGGGGCAGAATCTCCCGGTCAACGGCGGGTATCTATGAGACGCCAGCATCAAACACCCTCTGCGGAAAAAGCTTCCGCAGAGGGTGGATCTTGTTCTAAAGGCACTCGGGCGAATAAACCTGCGGCGGGAGAACAGGCGAGAAGGCCGTCAGGCCGGGGTCCGGCTCCGCCTCCGGGAATTGGATGGGGCTGCGGCTGCCACTGTCTGCCTGCGCGCCGAGAGGAAGTGTGAGCAGGGCCGTGGTTCTGCCCTCCGGATCGGTGGAGAGCAGGAAGGTTCCGCCCTGACAGGCCGCGCCTTGACTGACCATGCTCAGGCCAAGCCCTACGCCGCCCTCGAGGTCGCCGCGCTCCTGCGCGGCATAGCGGTGGAAGGGAGCATCCTGCGGGACGCCCGCCGCCTGATTCTGGACGGAAAAGCAGATCCGCCCGGTTCCGACTTTGCTCAGCTCCAGTCGAAGCTGACGGTCCGCGGTGTGCGCAGCGGCGTTGACCAACAGCTCCCGGAGCAGACACGCCGTGAGCGACCAATCCAGCACCGCCGAAATCTCCGTCTCCGGCAGCTTCCATTGCAGATGCAGATCCGCGCTCTCCAGAAGCTCCGCCGTCTCGCGGCAAAACCGATCGGTCTCGGCTGCGAGGGACAGCTTCTGCCGATTCAGATGATATCTTCCGGTGCGCAGACGGGAGAACAGCTCCAGATCCCCGGCAGTCCGCCGAAGTCGGTAGACGCTGCGCATGGCCAGCGCCGCATTCCCCGGCGTGTCACCGCCCGCCGAATCGCCCGCTCCGTCGATCGCAACAAAGAGATCCTGAAGCGCCAGCCGAATACTCCCCGCCACGTAGAGCAGGGTCGCTTCATTGGGGGCGGGCGTTTGGCTCTGCCCCGGTCGCAGGGTGCAAAGCACCCAGTCCTCCGCCGCAACCGCCCGCAGCGTCCAGAGCCGGTCGGCAAGAACGATTTCAGATTCGAGCGTCCCCCCGCCGGGTTCTGGAAGGAGCGCGTCCGGAAGAACGTTATGCACCGTCCGCCCCTCGACCAGCCCAAGCTCCCGCGCAGCGGGAACACAGAAGGAAACGATGCCATTTTGAACTGCAAATGCCGGCGCGCCGGTCAACTCCAAGCAAGCCTTCACCGTGGACAACTCCATCATAACGCCTCCTTTCCCCAGTAGTATGCGCCAAAGTCTGTTTTTCATCAAGGTTATCATACGACATTTTTCGACAAAAAGCAAGCAAAAATGACAACGCGCAGAATGGGGAACGCGTTGGCCGCGCCAAAAATTATGTCGCCTCTTGTGTTCTGCGGCGCTTCGTGTTACAATTGAGAGAACACGTCACGCGACAGTTCGCTGCTTTTCCCACCCGAAAGGCTGCGGACGCACAACGGTGACGCTTCCACACAGAAAACCCAAAAATCAAGTCAAAGGAGAGCGAAACCATGCGGCGAAGAACCATCGGCTTATTTCTTGCAGTCTTTCTGTTTCTCGGACTGCTGCTCCAGAGCGCCGTTCCGACCAGCGCGGAGGACGCCACCTCCGGAACCTGCGGAGCGGATCTGACTTGGAGCTTTGCGCCGGACACCGGCGTACTCACGATTGAAGGCACCGGGGCGATGAAGGATTTTTCCTTCGGCAAGAGCGCGCCCTGGGCCGCACATCACGCGGAAATCCAAGCTCTGTCCCTTCCGGAGGGTCTCACCACCATCGGCAAGAATGCGTTCTACGCCTGTGACGCATTGACAGAGCTGAACCTTCCGGAAGGTTTGACCTCCATCGGCCGGTCTGCCTTCTCCTGCTGCCTCGGCCTGACGGAGCTGACGCTCCCGGAAAGCCTGACCGCATTGGGAGATTATGCCTTTTTCTCCTGCTCCGGTCTGCAAAAGCTGACCCTTCCGGCGGGGCTCACCGCCTTCGGCAATTATGCGTTCTATGACTGCACCGCGCTCTCAGACGTCACCTTCCCGGAGGGACTGGCCTCCATCGGGGGATACGCGTTTTTCCGATGCAGCGCCCTGACGGAGCTTGCGCTTCCGGACAGTCTCACCTCAATTCTGCCCGGGGCTTTTTCCGACTGTACCGGGCTGGAAACGCTTTCCTTCCCGGCGAACCTGACCTCCATCGGCGGATATGCCTTCTACCACTGCATCGGGCTAAAATCGGTGACGCTTCCTGCATCGCTGGCCTCCGTAGAAACGAACGCGTTTTCCGGCTGCACCGGGCTGAAGCAGGTGATTGCGTGGGGTGACCACACCTATCTCAACACGGTGGACTATGACGCTTCGAGCGAGGATTTGAGCATCGCGGTTCAGGACAAAGATCTCCTCGGCCCTGCCAAGCAGACGGTCGTCTACGGAAAGCGCAATTCCGACCTACCCGCCACAAAGCCCCTGCGCGATGGCGTTTCGGGACCGGCAGAGACCGCGTGGATGCTCCTGCATACCTACGCAGGCAGCTACGGCTACGCTTTTTACGCGCTGGACGCCTTTTCAGACGTGAAATCCGGCTCGTACTATGAGCTTCCCGTGGCGTGGGCCTACGGCACCGGGGTCACCGGCGGCACCGGCGCGGGAAAGTTTTCTCCCAACGCAACCTGCACCCGCGCGCAGGTGGTGAGCTTCCTCTGGAACGCGTTCGGAAGGCCCGAGCCGGATCTGGACGACAATCCCTTCGTGGACGTAAAGGCAAGCAAATACTACTACAAGCCCACGCTCTGGGCCGTCCGGAACGGCATCACAAGCGGCGTGGACGCAACGCACTTTAACCCCGACGGCGACTGCACCCGCGCACAGGTCGTCACCTTCCTCTGGAGCGCCATGCAGAAGCCTGCCTGCGATTCGGAGGCGCTTCCGTTTGAAGACGTATCTCCGAAGAAGCATTATGCCAAGGCCGTTCTCTGGGCCTACGAAAATGGAATCACCGGCGGCACGGACGCGACACACTTCTCCCCCAACACAACCTGCACGAGAGCACAGGTTGTGACCTTCCTGTACAAGCTGTTTGGCACCGGATCGTAATTCGTGTTTTTTGGCGCCCAACGGTTGACGAAACCGGATCGGCGGGGTATAATATGGAAAAAGAACCGTTTGTTCCGCCGACGCGCGCGACCTTGCCTGCGTGGGCTCGGCGCGTTGCACGCCGCGGAGCAAGCACCCTGTATGGAAAGGGCACTGACAGCATGGACAAGCAGGCGCGAAAACACGGACAGCGGGAGCTTGACCGCTTTCTGCCGTCGATCCCGGATCGGCTGCGAGAGCTGTTCGAGACGGTGAACTATGACGCCGCCCTGCAAAAGCTGACGGAAGCAGGTGAGCCGACACCGAAATGGGTTGCGGCACAGCTTCGCAGTCTGCGGATCAAGACGCGGACCATTGAGACCGCCGTTTTGGATCTGGCGGAGACACTGGAGCGTCTGCTGGCTGCGTATACAGAGGCAGGCGGGACGGATTCGCAGCGGATCGCACACGCACAGGCGGAGCTTCTGTTCCTCCGGCAGACAGCGGAGAAGCAGGCCGCACAACGGGCCCGTTTGGCGCAAATCCAGCTTCTGAACGCCCAGTCGCAGACGCAGGCGGAGGCGCTGGATGCGCTCGCCGTCGAGCAGCTTCGGCAGCGGCTCCAAACCCGGGATGCAGGCGGTTAGATTGCGCTGCTCCGCTGACGTCGCGTTGACGTCTGCTCGGGGCAGAAGAAAGGGAGGATCTGCGTGAGAAACGGAAAGCTCATCCTCGGCGCGGTGGGGTTCGGACTGGGACTGGCATCCCACGCAGTACTGGAGCTGGGAAAGAACTCCGTCATCATTTCCGGCGGAATGGCCGCTTTTCGGGCGTTTCGTTGGGTCGCCAACGGCGTCATGGCGGCAGGCGCCGCCCTCGCCGCCGTTGCGGTGTTGCAGATGGTCCGAGCAAGAAGCAAGGCGAAGCAGACGGCCCGACGGCAGGACGCGCAGCGGGCGGCGGAACGCAGGGCCAAGGCCCCGCTCTCCACGGAGTCTGGCCGCTTCAACGAGGCAAAAATGCGGGAGCTGCTGTCTACGCTGTTTGAACGTGCGCCTGCGGAGGTCACGGCCTATCGGTCAAGGTTTCAGGTTCAGCTTGACCGGATGAACGAGTATCAGGCAAACCTGAGCCGTCTCCTGCAGGACAACGACGCCACCGAGCTCTCCGAGGCGGAGGCCTTTCTCGACAAGGTGGAGCAGAATATGTTCGGCAAGATGCGGCAGGTCTACAACCGCCTGATGATGTATGACGAAACGGCTCCCATTGCAGACCTGAAGGCCGCGCTCGACGAAGCGCTGTCGCACAACGACCGGGCGCTGGATCAGGCAAGGCGGTTGAACGCCGCCGTCACGGAATATGTGAACAACCAAGGTGCAGCCCAGGAAACGCTTGGCTCCGTGGAGGCGTTTATCAAGGTACTACAGGAGGAATTGGTATGAAAGGTTTGAAAAAGTGCATTGCCCTTGCGCTGAGCTTTGTTCTGCTGCTCGCTGTCTTCTCCGGCTGCGGACAGGTGTATGACGATCCCTCTTCCGAAATCAAAGACATCAGCCGAGACGACGCCATTGCAGAAATGGATGCGATTCTCTCACGCGTGAACGTCTATGAGGAGGAGGCCCCCGTCGATCTGGACATGGTGGACTACTCCAACGAAGCCGACGCCCTGGCGGATATCTCCGTATTTCCCATCACGGTGCAGGGCAACGGGGAGATCAATCTTGAGGTTGCGGCGGATACGGAGCTCTCCTCCGACGCACCGGACGATTGGATGAACGTGCTGGCGCGGCGGTTCAATCAGGAAAACCACGAATACAACGGCAAAAAGGTCACGATCACCGTCCGGCAGATTACCGGCGGCGAGGTCGTCACCTATATGCGCGCCGGTCTGTATCGGCCCGATCTCTACGTTCCCAGCCACGGCGCGTGGGGCAAGATGCTCGACGCCTCCGGCATTTCCACCGTGACCCTCTGTAACCGGCTGCTGGGCAACACCGCCGGCATTCTGATTTCGGACAAGGTTTACGACGGCTTTATCGAAAAGTACAAGGAAGTCAACATGAAAACCGTCGTCGAGGCCACAATCGATCACGATCTGACCTTTGCCTACACCTATCCATATGCCTCCAGCACGGGTCTGAACATGCTGACGATGATCCTCGCAGCCTTCGACCCAACGAATCCCCTTTCCGAAACCGCCTCCTCGAAGCTGATGGAATACCAGAAAACCGCGCCTCCCACTGCGCACACGACTGCTATTATGCGCAACAACGCCAAGCGCGGCATTGTCAACGCGATGGCGATGGAGGAGCAGGCCTATGTGCTGAACAAGGAGCTGGAGAGCTACGTCTACGTGCCCGTCGGCATCCGACATGACCACCCGGTTTTCACCTTCTCCTATGTGAGTCAGGAGAAGCAGGAAGCCGCGAAGCTGTTCATTGATTTCTGTCTGTCGGACGAGGCGCAGAAGCTCGGTACCGAGAAGGGCTTCAACCGCCACGAGGACTATCCGGGGCAGGAGCCGGGGCTGGACGGCTACGGCTATCTTGCCGCCCAAAAGCTCTGGAAGCAGAACAAGACCGGCGGCCGCCCTGTGATTGCAGTTTTTGTAACGGACGTTTCCGGTTCCATGCGCGGGCAGAAGCTGGCGAGCTTACAGGACGCGCTGCTGCGCTCGGCTCAGTTCATCGGCTCTGAGAATTATCTGGGCTTGGTCGCTTACTCCAGCGACGTGCATGAGCTTCTGCCCATCGGGCAGTTTGACGCAATGCAACGCGCAAAATTCTCCGGCGCGGTGAAGCAGATGAGTGCAAACGGCGGCACGGCAATCTACGACGCAACCATGGCGGCAACCAAAATGCTGCTTGAGAAGCAACAGGAGATTCCCGACGCCATCCCGGTGATGTTCGTGCTGTCGGACGGGCATCAGGAGGGCGGCGTCAACCTCAGCCGGATTCTCCCCATTGTCAAGGCGCTGAAAATCCCCATCTATACGATTGGCTTTGATATGCTGGAGGAAGACG
>CACXHI010000055.1 GCA_902767395.1 Oscillospiraceae bacterium | reverse complement strand
GTCCCGCTCGCCGCAGCGCTTGCAAAGGCGGAACTCCAATCCTTCTTCCGTACAGGTCGGCTCCTTCTCCGTCTGCCATGCGCCCCAATCGTGGCCGAGGGCATCCAGCACGGTTGCCTGCTGCGCAATCTCCTGCTCGGCCTCCGCGTCGGAGAAGTATTTCCCACAGACGGCGCAGTACCAATAGGCAACGTTGCCCGGCTCGATGCAGGTCGGTGCCTTTGCGGCCACTGCAGTCAGGCTGTGCGTATGGGTGCTGCCGGTAATCTCGGTGGCGTAATAGTAGGTTTCGGTTGGGTTCTGCTTATAGAACTGGAACTCGCTTCCGTAGCGGGTCATGGAGAAGCCGAACACGCTGGAGACCGCCACATAGGGCACAAGGCCGCTGTTATTGTGCTTGAGATACAGCTCCCCGTCGTCCAGCTCAAAGGTCCACGCGCAGTTTTCGGAGCTGAACGCAGGCAGCG
This sequence comes from Oscillospiraceae bacterium, assembly GCA_902767395.1. GTDB lineage: Bacteria > Bacillota > Clostridia > Oscillospirales > Oscillospiraceae > JAFRPC01. The sequence continues at coordinate 12,411 of CACXHI010000055.1, read as the reverse complement.
CGTAGAGCGTATAGGCCGTAGAGGTGGAGCCGGTGTGCTTGCTGGCCAGATAGCTGCCGGTGCTGAGACTCCGGATTGCCATGCCATAGTTGGTAGATTCGATTGCAAAGACGTAGGTTTCAGGGACATTGCTCAGCGTCGTCCCGGTGCGCGTAATGCCGGTGGCCGCAAAATCGACTGCCGCGCCGTCGGAGAGGTCGTCGAAGCTGGTTCCCCCGGTGCCGGCCGTTACGTCCCGCATGGCGAACTCCTTATTGCCGGTAATTGGCATCGCAACAAAAACGTATTTGCCGACCCACGTATCCGGCAGACCGGTGATCCGCTCGTAGGTCACGGGCGCGTCGATGGGCTCCGCCCGCAGGTAGAGGGCATAGAGCGTCTGGATGGAAGCAGTCAGCTTGAAGGAAGCGCCGGGTTTGTAGAAGACCGGCTTATCCACCGTCTCCGCAACCGGAGCGGCGACCCAGCCGAGGAAGCTCCAGCCGTCGGCAGCCGGCGCGGTCTCTGGGAGCGTGATCTTATCGCCCGCCGTGCCGGACACGAAAGCGAACACACTGCCGAGGGCGACAAAGCTCATCGTCACGGGAACCGGCGCCTCGGGCACGTCCTTCGTGAAGACCTTGAGTCGGTAATTGCGGTCGCCGGAGGTATTCGTCCACGCCGCGTCCCCCGCGAGCTTGAGGTAGGCGGTATCGGGATGCGGGGTATGCGTCACCTGCATGTTATAGTACTGGTTGTCGGAAACGGTGGTATCGTAGAGCGGGAGCGACTCGGCACTGCTGAATTCCACCACGACGGCAAAGCGCTGTCCGGCGCTCAGCGTCACCGGGCTTTCCAGCCGGACGGTCTGGTAGCCCCAGTAGTCGATGTTCCCGGTCTGTGTGCAGGCGAGGGTTCCGGCAGTGGGGTCGTCCACGGTACAGTCGGTATAGATCCGAAGGGTGAAATCGGTATCGTCGCTGCACATGCCGAGGGCGACGGCCTCGAGCGTTTCGTTGCCGTTGGCGATAAAGGACTGCGCAATCGCGTCGCCGCTGGTCAGATTCTCCCAACTGGTATAGTTGCCGGAGCCGTCGTACTGGTAGTTGTGGTCATAGTTCTCGATGCCCTCCACCGCGAAGAAGGAGATGTAAGTCGCGCATGTGGCGGAGTCCTCATAGGATACGTAGAAGTAGCCATTATCACCGACGTCGGTTCCCCAAGAGTTTTTTACAATCCACGCGCCGTCATGGCTCGGGCGGTAGCCCTGATTAAAGTTTTCCTTGGAGAAGTTGTCGTCCCAGCCGACGACGGTTACGTCGTGATCGGCATAGTAGAAGGCGGCCTCCGTATAAGGCTCATTGGGCTGAATCCAGCAGATTGTCCCGTTGGTCATGTTCACGCCGCCATGATAGGCACTGCCGCTCTGATTGGATACGCGAACGCCCATGGAGCCGGCGCCGTATTCCATAATATGCCGTTTCACCTCCGCGACGTTGGCGCCGAAGAAGTGCTTGACGGACTGGACGTGGGCAACGTTGTACTGATAGGCGTAGTCCGCGCCGAGGCCGGAGTAATTGGTGCTGCTGTACATCAGCGCCGGTTCCGTCTCGGCGGCGAGGCCGGTCCAACGCATGAGCGGATAACTGACCAGCTCGCCCGTGCCGCCCTGATCGAGGAAATTGGTGTTGACCGAGCTGAGAAAATCCGTCCGGTCACCGGTCAGCATTCCCTCCGTGTCATAGGCGGCGGCATAGGTATAGTAGGCCAGATGGAACTCGGACAGATTCAAGCTCTGATCCGCCGCTTCGCCGGTGGTCCCAACCTCCACGCCGTGCTTGATCATGTACGCCTCACAAGAGGCGGCGGCGGCAAAGGTCCAGCAGGTGTTAAAGCTGCCCTGATCTCGAACCGGGGTGACGTAGCCGTAGTCGCGGCTGTCATAGGATGCGGGAAGGTCGGCAGTCGGCCCGTCGTACTCTTTCTGTGTGCCGTCAACGGGCTTTGGCCGATTTCCGCCGTGGGGAAAAACCGGAAGCAGTCCGGTGGCAGGCAACGCAGATCGGCCTACGTCCGTCTCCCGCTCGGCAGCCAGCGTGGAAGGGAGCATCCCAAGCACCAGCAGCAGGGCCAGAAGCAGAGCGACGCTCTTTTGCAAATGGTTCCTCATAATGTCCTCCTTTTCGTTCATTCCGGGTTTCTTTCGGTCTTGCACAGATGAGACTGTGTTGTTTGTATAGTTTAGCACAAATTTTAGAAAATTTCTACCCCATATTTCGTTGAATTTCTAACAATTGGAAGATCAGGTTGATGCACCAAAAAAAGCACCCAGCCCCATGATGAGGCTGCGTGCTTTAGAAGATCGCGCGCTTAGAATTCCAGAGCCAGCTTGTCCTCCATGTCGTTGATGACGTAGTAAACCATATTGTCCTCAGGCTTGATATAGAGCTTGCAGGAACGGATCATGGTAGAAGGATGCTTCTGCTTAAAGTCCTCCTTGCAGCGCTCCACCAGAACGGCGGAGTCAAACTGACGATTCGCATACTGGACGTAGATTTCCGGGATGAAAACCGCTGCGACCTGTTTGCCAGCGTTCTTCGCCGCTTCCAGAACCGGTTCCGCCTTCTTTGCGGCGGAGCCCGCCACGCTGCGGGCCTTTCGGACCACCGGCTCTGTCCTTTCAAGCGCGGCGTCCACAACTTCCTTAACCTTGTTTGATGCCATTTTTTGAACTTCCTTTCCTGTATGATCTCGTTTTTCAAACGCCGTCGGGTCGGCGCGGCGCTCATCATGCTTTTATTACTATACCATAATTTGTCAAGTCTTTCTGCCGATTTCTTCCTTGTTTTCCCCGATTTTATCATTTTTATTCACAGAGAACACGGATTTTTTCGTCGAATTCGTCCATATTAAAAATCGGGCGCTCAAAAAAACGTGACGGGAGGGATCGGAGCATGAGAAGAAAGATCCATGTCGCATTCGCTGCGATTTGGCTGGGGCTGGTTCTCGCCTTCCCCGTTCTGGCCGCGCCGGACCGACTGGTTCCCGTAGGCAAAACCGTAGGACTGGAGCTGGAGACGGACGGCGTGTATGTGGCGGCCTTCGACACGGAGGGCGGCCCTTCCCCAGCCGAGGAAGCCGGTCTGCGTGTCGGAGATCGGCTGCTAGCACTAAACGGGCAGACGCTGGATCGTGCGGAAACGCTGCGCGAGCAGATTGCCCGCTCCACAGGGGAACCGGCAGTGCTGTCCGTGGAGCGCGAGGGCCGCGCTATGGGCTTCACCGTCCGGCCAGCCTTCCAGGCGGGCAACTGGCGGCTCGGGATTCTGGTGCGGGACCGAATCGCGGGATTAGGCACTGTGACCTTCTACGATCCGGAAAGCGGGCTTTTCGGCGCTTTGGGACACGGCGTCAACAGCGGCAAGGGGGAAACGCTGGAGATCCGAAGCGGAGGGGCCTTTGAAACGACCGTCTCCGGGGTCAAGCGCGGGCAGTCCGGGACGCCGGGCTCCCTGCTTGGGCCGGCTGCGGGCGGCGACCGGCTCGGCTCGGTGGAACGAAACACCCCGCAGGGTCTGTTCGGTCACATCCAAGCGGATGCGCTTGCAGGCGAAGCGCTCCCGCTGGCAAACCGCGAGGAGATCACAACCGGCCCCGCCGAAATCTGGAGCAACGTCTCGGGGGATCAGATCGAATGCTATGCCGTGGAAATCGAAGCGGTTCGCTTTGACCGGGAGCAATGCCGGGATCTGCGGCTGCTTGTCACGGACCCCCGCCTGCTTGCACAGACCGGAGGAATCGTGCAGGGCATGAGCGGTTCTCCCATCGTTCAGAATGGGAAGCTGGTCGGCGCGGTGACCCACGTTCTGGTACGGGATCCTACACGCGGTTACGGCATCCTGATCGGCCACATGCTGGAAGCAGCAGAGGACGAAGCGGCTTAGCCGCTTCGTCCTCTGCTGCTAAAAATCTCTGCGCGCCGTGATTACTCGTTGGGCAGCTCAACGTCTGCGTAGTCCTTGAATTCCTCGGCAATGGCCTCAGCCTTTTCTGCGGCGTCTTCCACAGCGTCCGCAACGGCTTCCTTGGTCTCCTCGGCCTTGTCCTTGGCTTCCTCAACGGCGTCCTCGACAAAATCCTCGACGGTGTCTGGCTTGTCGCAGCCGCAGCCGCAGCCTTCATCCTTCTTGCAGCCACAGCACTTGCAGCCGAATTTCTTCTTCAGGATGAGCAGAATCGCGCACAGGGCGGTCACAGCGCCAACAATGGCGAGAACGGTTTTAATGGTCTTATCCATGATGATACCCTCCTGTTTCATATTTGGTGATATCTTAGTATAGCATATATTATGCCCGGTGGCAAGTAGAAATATTTTGCTTTATCCGTGAGAATCCGGCACGTACCCGTAAAGTCCGCGGACGGAGACCTCGCCGGACTGGATTCTCTCGATGCCAGCCTCTGTCTGCACAAGCAGGGCCGCATCCGCATCCACGTCCAGCGCCTGCCCCTGTCTGGGCGGTTGGCCGGGCGCGAGAATCTGTACCTCCTGCCCCAGATTGACGCAGGCGGCGCGATATTCCGTCTGCCAGTCAAGTGCAGGGAGTGCAGACAGCGCCCGAATCATGGCGGCAGTCAGCTCGTTGCGGTTCACACGCAGACCGGTCTGGCTCCAAATGGAGCCGGCGGTTTGGCGCAGCGCCGGCGGGAACTGCTCGGCCGGGCGGCTGCAATTCACCCCGACGCCAACGACAACGTAGGAAACCAGCCCGCTTTCGGCCTCCAGAGACAGCTCCGTGAGAATCCCGCAGATCTTCTTCCCGCCCAGCACCAGATCGTTGACCCACTTGATGCCCGCGTCCACGCCGCATACGGCGCGGATTGCCTGACGGGTGGCAACCGCCGCCTGCGCGGTAAGGTTCAGCAGCGTCTCGGGGCGGCAGAGGGGGCGCAGCAGGACGGAGAGATAGATCCCGCTGCCGGGAGGCGAATCAAAGGTGCGCCCCAGCCGACCCCGTCCGCCGGTTTGCTCGTCCGCCGCGAGGACGGTTCCGTGCGGCGCGCCGGCGGCGGCAAGCGCCTTGAGGCGGGTGTTGGTCGAATCCACGCTGGGCAGGACCTGAAGCAGCGGCGTCCACGGGTGGTCTGCCAGTGCCGAACAGATTGCGTCCCGGTCCAGAAGCTCCGGCTCGACGCGGAGTAGATGCCCCCGATTGGGGACGGAGTCAATCACATAGCCCTCCCGTCTCAGCCCGGCAATGGCCTTGGACACCGCGGCACGGGTCACGCCCAAGCGCTGGCCCAGCTCCGCGCCGGAAACATAGCGTCCCTGCCGCAGCAGCTCCAACAGTGTCTTTTTGTTCATTGGGATCACCGCCCTTTCGTGTTCTGCTCCTATCTTTGCACAGACGGCCGGGTTTGTCAATGAAAAAATGGGGTGCCTCTGCGGAAAAGATTTGCTTCTCGGGGTGTTGCGCTCCCGACCGCGCCGTGGTATAATATCCGCATGAATACAAAAATGGAAGGAAGGGATTTGCCATGCCCTGTACCACCGTTCTGGTCGGCAAAAAAGCCGCCAACGACAATTCTACCATGATCGCCCGCACCGACGACGGCCATTTTGACGAAAAGAAGCTCATCGTCGTCACGCCCAAGCAGCAGAAGCGGAAATACAAGAGCGTTCTGTCCCACGTGGTCGTGGATCTGCCCGACGAACCGCTGTCCTACACCGCCAGCCCCAGCGTGGACCCGTCCAGCGGCATTTGGGCGGCCACGGGCATCAACGCAGCTGGCGTCGGCATGACCGCCACCGAGACCATCACCACCAACCCCCGCGTGCTGGCCGCCGACCCGATGGTTGTGCTGAAAAAGGCCAAGTCCCGCAGGGAGAAGGAAGTCCCCGGCGGCATCGGGGAGGAGGACATCCTCGTGCTGGTGCTGCCCTACATCCGCACCGCCCGCGAGGGAGTGCTGCGTCTCGCCGCCCTGCTGGAGCAGTACGGCACCTACGAATCCAACGGCATTGCCTTCAACGACGAAAATGAGGTCTGGTGGATGGAGACGATCGGCGGACATCACTGGATGGCAAAGCGCGTCCCCGACGACGTGGTGGTGGTTATGCCCAACCAGTTCGGCATGGACAGCTTTGACCTCGACGACGCCTTCGGCGCGCAGACGGCTCATCTCTGCTCCGCCGATCTGCGGGAATTCATTGCGGAAAACCACCTTGACCTCAATCAGAACGGGGTCTTCAATCCCCGCAACGTCTTCGGCTCCCACACCGATCAGGATCACTGCTACAACACGCCGCGCGCGTGGTTTATGGGTCGCTGCCTCTGCCCGCGCAGGTACCGTTGGGACGGGCCGGACGCCGACTTTACCCCGGAAAGCGACGACATTCCCTGGGCCTTTGTTCCCGAGCGGAAGCTTGCCGTTGAGGACGTGAAGTACCTGCTCTCCTCGAACTATCAGGGCACTCCCTTCAATCCCTATCTGAGTCAGGATACCGGCGTGCGGGGCAAGTACCGCTCCATCGGCATCAACCGCACCGGCGTCACCTCCGTCTGTCAGATTCGAGACAATATGCCCGTCGAGCTGCGGGGCGTGGAGTGGATCTGCTTTGCCTCCACGACCTTTGACGCGCTGCTCCCGGTCTATCCCCATGTGGATAAAATGCCGGCGTATCTGGCAAACGTCACGCTGGATTGCTCCACCGAGAATTTCTACTGGGCCAGCGCCCTGATCTGTGCGTTGGCAGATCACAGCTACCATCGCTGTGTCCAGCACATTGACCGCTACCAGAACGCCGTCATGAGCAAGGGGCGACAGCTCCTGCGGGAATATGACCGCAAGATGCTCGACAGCGGAGATTATTCCCTCGCCGCAGAGGCCAACGAGGCGCTGGCAAAGATGGCGAAGGAGGAGACGACCAGGACGCTCAACAAGGTTCTGCGCGTTGCGTCCGAGACCATGAAGAACGGCTACAACCGGGCAGACAACTAAGGCAAGTCATGGAGATCCGAATTTTGCAGCTTTTAGAGGGCGCAAAGCAGGCCGAAGGGCTTGCGGTCATCATCGACGTGCTGCGCGCCTTTTCTCTGGAATGCTATCTGGCTCATCGCGGCGCGGCGGAGCTGCGCCCGGTCGCCACGCTGGAGGAAGCCTTCGCGTGGCGGCAGCGCGACCCGGACGCCCTGCTTGTGGGCGAGCGGGGCGGGGCCAGATGCGAGGGCTTCGACTTCGGCAACTCCCCCAGCGCGATTCCCGCCGAGGCCGTCCGGGGCAGGCGCGTGATCCACACGACCTCCGCCGGGACGCAGGGCCTGACCCACGCCGCCCGCGCCGAGGAGCGCATCACCGGCAGCCTCGTCAACGCATCTGCGGTTGCGGCCTATCTCCGCGCCCAAGCCCCCGAAAAGGTCAGCCTTGTCTGCATGGGCAACGCGGGTGTGCGCGAGGCGGCGGAGGACGTGCTCTGCGCCGAGTATATCCGCTCGCTTGTCCTCGGTGAACCGCTTACGGACATCGGCGAGCGCATCCGCACCCTGCGCTGGCACGGCGGCGCGCACTTCTTCGACCCAAACAATCAAGCCGTCTACCCGGAGCCGGATTTCTGGCTGTGTACGAAGCGCGATCAGTTCCCCTTTGTGCTGCGTGCAAGGTGCGATGAATTCGGCCTGCGAATGGAGCGAGTGAATATTCTATGAAAAAGGCAGAAAAAACAAACGTCATGCGCATTCTCGATCAGCGCGGGGTATCCTATACCAGTCACGATTACAGCAGCACGGACGCAATCAGCGGGGCGGAGGTCGCCGCCGCGCTGGGACAGGACCCGGCGCGGGTTTTCAAAACGCTGGTGACGGTGGGAAAAACCGGCCGGAACTACGTGTTCGTCATCCCCGTGCTGAAGGAGCTGGAGCTGAAAAAGGCCGCAGCCGCCGCCGGGGAAAAGAGCATTGCCATGCTGAAGGCCAAGGACCTTCTGCCCCTGACGGGCTATGTCCACGGCGGCTGCTCCCCCATCGGGATGAAGAAGCCGTTCCCAACCTTTGTGGATCAGAGCGCGGCAGCGTTCAACACCGTGCTGTTCAGCGCGGGGAAAATCGGCTGGCAGGTCGAGACCGCGCCGGATGCGCTCCACAGCATCGTTGCGTTTGAATACGCAGATCTTTGCGCGGACGCATAAGCCCGCGCGTGAACAATCCTTTTCCAGAACAAGCACTGTCAACACGAAATCAGGAACAACCGTCTTTACGCAGGAGGAATCATGATGCCAGCAAGGAAAACGCCTGCCGCCGCAGAAGAGACGGCGGAGCAGACCCTCGAAGTACAGGAGGAAAAGAAAAGACGACGCACCGCCAAAAAGTCTGCCGAGGTCGGCGCGGAGACCGCGCCGAAGGTGCCGACAAGAAAGAGATCGCCTGCCAAGAAACAAGCGGCTGCCGCACCTGTGGAGCCCGTCGTTTCGTCGGAATTGCCCGCGCCGGCTTCCCCGGAGCTGCCGCAGCCCCGGCGCAGCGTGGCCTTTATCGGTTCGGAGTGTTATCCCTTCGTCAAGACCGGCGGCTTGGCCGACGTGATGTACGCCCTGCCCCGCGCGCTGGCCAAGCTCAACTGCGACGTAAAGGTGCTTCTTCCTCGTTACCGCTGCATTGCGCAGCCGTGGCAGGAGAAGATGATTTACCGTGGCTCGTTCATGATGGATTTGTGTGCCGACGGGCGGGCGTTCTATGTGGGGATCATGGAGTACGTCTGGGACGGCGTGGTGTATGACTTTATCGACAACGAGGACTTTTTCTCCTACGGACAGCCCTACACGAATCTGGTGGACGATATTCCGCGCTTCTGTTACTTCGGAAAGGCGGCGCTCGCGGCGCTGAACTATATGGACTGGATTCCCGACGTGATCCACTGTCACGACTGGCAGGCGGCGCTGGTGCCGGTGTATCTGCGCACCCTCTTTGCTGCTACGCCCCTGTCCAACGCCAAAACCGTTCTGACCATTCACAATCTCCGTTTTCAGGGAATTTACAACATTCCGACGATCCAATACTGGACGAATCTGCCGGACTATGTGTTCAACAAGGACGCTCTGACCCAGAACTGGGTGGACGCGAATATGCTCAAGGGCGGTCTGACCTACTGTGACCGGATCACCACCGTCAGCGGAACCTACGCCGGGGAAATTCAGACGCCCTTCTTTGGGGAGGAGCTGGACGCCCATCTGCGCTATCACGCGGGCAAGCTGCGGGGCATTGTCAACGGCATTGATCCCCAGCTCTGGAACAGCCGCACCGACAAGTTCCTGCGCGCACCCTACGGAACGGAAGACGCCGCGGCGCAGAAGCAGGTCAACAAGCTGGCCCTGCAAGCCCAGCTCGGTCTGGAGCAGAACGCCGACAAGATGGTGCTCGGTCTGATTTCGCGGCTGACCGATCAGAAGGGCTTGGATCTGGTGAACGCCATCGTGCCCGCACTGGTAGACGGCAACACGCAGATCGTGGTGCTGGGAACCGGTGAGGCGCGCTACGAGGACAGCTTCCGCAGCTTTGAGCACGCCTACAGGGGAACCGTCTGCTCCTATATCGCCTATGATGAGGCGCTGGCCCACCGCATCTACGCGGGCGCGGACGCGCTTTTGGTGCCCTCGCTCTTCGAGCCCTGCGGCCTGACCCAGCTTATCGCCATGCGTTACGGAACCGTGCCCATCGTCCGCGAGACCGGTGGCCTCAAGGATACGGTGCAGCCCTTCAACCAGTATGCCAACGAAGGCAACGGCTTCACCTTTGACCGCTACGACGCGGGCCTGCTGCTCGACGCGGTCAACCGCGCCAAGACGCTCTATTTCACCGAGCGTCCCCGCTGGGACGAGATGGTGCGCCGCGACATGGAGAAGGACGTATCGTGGGAGAATTCCGCGCGGCACTACCGCAGCCTGTATTTGGAGCTGAAGCCCTGAGCGATGAGAATCGTGCTTTACACCCGGCGAAAAACGTGCTATAATAGAAAGCCAAGCGGCCGAAAGGAGGGATGGGTGTGCGCAAAGTCTGGAACGGAATTCTGGAATTCTGGCGGCGCGGCGATCTGGTGCTGCTGTTTCTGTGTGTCGTCACAACCCTGTTCGGCATTGTCATCATCACCAGCGTCACCAACTACAGCGGCTCCTCCCGCAACGTGATCGTTCAGGTTGTGGCCCTGCTTCTGGGCGTGGCCCTCTACGTCGCGGTCTCCCTGCTGGATATCGAGGTGCTTGCCGAGCATCGGCAGCTGCTTCTGATCTTCAACGTAATTTTTCTTTCCATGATCCTGATCTGGGGCGTTGAGGACAACACCGGCAACCGGGCTTGGCTGGATCTGCCCATGATGCCGGTCTACATCCAGCCTGCGGAGCTGTGCAAAGTCACCTTTGTCATCTGCCTTGCCAAGACCATGAGCATCAATCGAAATCGGCTTTCCTCGGTGAAATCCGTCGGCTCCATTTTGTTTCAGGCGCTTCTGATGATCGGCCTGATCATGGTGCTCTCCAAGGACGCGGGCTCGGCCATCGTGTTTCTGTTTATCTTTCTGGTCATGGCCTATGTGGGGGGCGTGCGCGCCTGGTGGTTCGCGGTGGGCATCCTTCTGGCGGCGCTGGCCTTCCCACTGCTCTGGAAATACTTCGTGCAGGACTACCAGAAGCAGCGAATCCTGATGTTCTTTGATCCGAGCATCGACCCCAATGGGACGCACATTCGCTGGGATACCAACCGCTCCGTCGCCATGCTTTCCGGCGGCGGAATCTCCGGGCAGGGGCTGTTCCACGGGTCCATGGTGCAGAGCCACGCGATTGCCGCACAACATACGGACTTCATCTTCTCCGCCATTGGCGAGGAGCTTGGCATTTTGGGCTGTCTGTTCACTCTGCTTCTGCTGGTAGCCATCGTGGTGCGGTGTGTCCACGTGGGGCTGAAAACGCCCAACTATATGAACCGCCTGATCTGCATCGGCATTGCCTCCTTCCTGATTTTCCAGATTCTGATTAACGTGGGCATGTGCATCGGCGTCTTTCCCGTTGTCGGTCTGACGCTGCCCTTTGTCAGCTCCGGTGGCTCTTCCATCATCACGCTCTATCTGGCGATGGGTCTGGTGTCCGGCATCCACATGCGGCCGGACCCAGATTCCAAGTCGCCCTACATCCAACCGAGATACTGATTGCCCCATAACGCACGGAACCGGCAGGCCGTTTGGCCTTCCGGTTCCGTGCGTTATGGGGTCTCTTTTTTAGACGGGCAGCTTGCGCCGCAGCAGTGACAGCAGCCGGCGCAGCCGGAACGTTTTTTTCTGCGCAGTCGGAGCAGGGTCCAGCCGACCGGCAGGAGAACTGCCGCCAGAATGAAAATGTCCCAGAAGTTCATCCCACGCGCCTCCTATCCCGCGCCAAGCGCAATGCCGATCAGGTGGACGATCAGCGCCGCGATCCATGCAATCCCGCATTGCCAGAGAATCACCAGCCCGGACCATTTCCTGCCCAACTCCCGGCGAATGGAGGCAATGGCTGCCACGCAGGGCGTATAGAGCAGGCTGAACACCAACAGGCACATGGCCCCAAGTGCGGAGAGGGCGGTCGTGATCCCGCCGGCGGTGCTGAAAAACAGTTCCAGCACAGAGACGACGCTTTCCTTCGCCATGAAGCCCGTCAGCAGGGCGGTCACGATGCGCCAGTCGCCCAGCCCGAGCGGGCGGAACAGCGGCTCCAGCAGGCCGGCCGCCGCAGCCAACATGCTGTCGTGGGGCTCCGTCGCCAGATTCAGGCGGAAATCAAAGCTTTTGAGGAACCAGACAACCATGGTTGCGACCAAAATGACGGTGAAAGCCCGCTGGAGAAAGTCCTTTGCTTTTTCCCACAGCAACAGAAGGACGCTGCGGGGGCTGGGCAGCCGATAGTTGGGCAGCTCCATCACGAAGGGGACCGCGTCGCCCCGGAAGTGGACCCTTTTGAGAAACAGGGCCGCCACGATGGCCGTGACGATTCCCAGCAGGTACAGGACGGTGACGACCAGCCAGCTTCTGCCGGGGAAGAAGGCCGCCGCGAGGAAGCCGTAAATCGGCAGCTTCGCCGTGCAGCTCATAAAGGGCGTGAGGATGATCGTCATTTTGCGGTCGCGCTGACTGGGAAGGGTGCGGGTGGACATGACCGCCGGCACCGTACAGCCAAACCCAATCAGCATCGGCACGATGCTCCGCCCGGACAGGCCGAGCTTGCGCAGCAGCTTATCCATGAAGAAGGCCACACGGGCGATGTAGCCGCTGTCCTCCAACAGCGAGAGGAAGAAGAACAGCGTGACAATGATGGGCAGAAAGCTCAGCACGCTGCCCACACCCTCAAACAAGCCCTGGATCACAAGGCTGTGAAGGGCCGGGCTGACGCCTGCGGCGGTAAGGGCGCGGTCGGTGATG
>CACXHI010000054.1 GCA_902767395.1 Oscillospiraceae bacterium | reverse complement strand
ATGTTCCTTCGATTTATGAAGCTGGTGAAGCTTGAAATGCCGTACGATACCGATTTGGAAACGATTTCGATTTCGGACGTAGATCTGGATTTCATTCGCAAAATTTCAATTACAGATATCTATGATTATTTGTCGTATCTTGCGCATGACCGTGTGATCTTTGAGAATTCCATGTCTGAGACCAAGGGAATTTCAACCTCCAGCCGCGCAAGAAAGCTTTCCGCAATTAAGTCCTTTTATAAGTATCTGACAGTCCGTACCAAGCAGCTCTCCGAAAACCCGGTTCAGGATCTGGAATATCCAAAGCTTCGCAAATCCTTGCCACGATATCTGACGCTGGAACAGTCGGCGGCACTTTTGCGCTCTGTTGACGGGCCGAACAAGGCCAGAGATTTCGCCATTTTGATGATCTTCCTTAACTGCGGCATCCGCCGCTCCGAGCTCGTCAATCTGAATCTCAATGACGTTTTTGAGGATCGGATTCGCGTGGTCGGCAAAGGCAACAAAGAACGGATCGTCTACATTGGCTCAAGCTGCAAGGAGGCCATTGCCGCCTATCTGGTTGAGCGGAGCCAAATCGTCCTGTCCGACAATCGTGCGCTGTTTGGCTCTCGAGATCACAATCGTATCTCCGTATCGGCTGTGCATCGGCTGGTGAAGAAGCATCTTCTGGAAGCCGGGCTCGACCCATCGAAGCTTTCCGCGCACAAGCTTAGGCACACTGCGGCAACCCTGATGCTGCAAAACGGTGTGGATGTGAAAACTGTGCAAGAGGTTTTGGGCCACGAAAATCTGAACACGACTCAGATTTACACGCATATCGAAAGCACAGAATTGAAGATTGCCTCCGAAGCCAACCCAATCTCCAAACTGAAATTTGAATAAACAGCCCGTCTGCACGGCTCGCGTTCTAATGACCGAGCTGTGCAGACGGGCTTTCAGGATTGTCAGGATTCGCCCAGAGCGATTTCTATTGCCTCCCGGATGTTGCGCACCCGGAAAAGCTGCAAGCCCTTGGGCGGCGTCAGCTTTTCAGAGCCATTGCGCGGAATGATGCATTTGGTAAAGCCCAGCCGCGCGATCTCACTCAGGCGCTGCTCTAAGCTGGAAACCATTCGGGTCTCCCCTGTCAATCCGATCTCCCCAATGGCTGTCAGATCGTCCGACACCGGCGCATCCCGGAAACTGGATGCCACAGCAATTGCAACCGGCAGGTCGGAGCCGGGTTCGTCGATTCGCAGACCGCCGATGACGTTCAGAAACAGATCGCAGTCCGACAGCCGCAGGCCTCCGCGTTTTTCCAGTACCGCCACCAGCAGCGCTGCGCGATTAAAATCAAAGCCGTCCGTCGTCCGCCTTGGCACATTTAAGTAGCTTCTGGTGACCAGCGCCTGAACCTCCGCGAGAACCGGACGACTGCCCTCCATCGCGCAGGCCACGCAGGTTCCTGCCGCCCCCTTCGGGCGGCCTGCCAGCAGGACCTCCGAGGGATTCGGAATCTCCCGCAGTCCAGTATCGCACATCTCGAAGACACCGATCTCGTTTGTGGAGCCGAAGCGGTTCTTTGCCGCCCGCAGGAGGCGGTACGGACCGTTCCGCTCCCCTTCAAAGTAGAGCACGCAGTCCACCATGTGCTCGAGCACCTTCGGTCCGGCGATGGAGCCCTCCTTGTTGACGTGTCCAACCACAAATACGGTGACTCCCGTCTGCTTGGAGAGCTGTAAGATCGCCATCGTACAGTCCTTGACTTGGGAGATTCCACCTGGCGTGGAATCGTTTTCAGAAGCGTACATGGTCTGGATGGAATCCACAATCAAAATGTCGGGTTCCGTCTCGTTGACCGCGCGAACGATCTCATCCATCTCCGTTTCCGCAAACAGCAAGAGGTCCTCCCCTGCCACATGGAGCCGCTCCGCGCGCATCTTCAGTTGGCTCTCGCTCTCTTCGCCCGAGACGTAAAGAATCCGATTCGTTTTACCAAGCTCGCGGCAGATTTGGAGCAGAAGCGTTGACTTTCCGATGCCCGGTGCGCCTCCCACAAGGACGAGAGAGCCTTTTACCGCACCGCCGCCGAGGACGCGATCCAACTCCCCAAAGCCGCTGAAAAACCGCTGCTCGCTCCCGCTGACGATCTGCGACAGGCGCTTTGGTCTTCTCCCATCTCGTTCCGTCGGCGCGGCGCGGCGCGAGGCCTTTGCCGGTGCTTCCGTGTGCTCGGTCAGTGTATTCCACGCGCCGCAAGCCGGACATTTTCCCATCCATTGCAGGGTTTCGTTTCCACAGTTCGTGCAGTAAAAAATCGTTTTAGGCTTCATAGGTACTCCCTTTTTTGTTTCATAGCGTCTCAAGTCAGGAAACGGTACGGCTCCACAGCATCGTCGAGACGCCTGCCGCGATCACGGCAGCCAGTTTTTTCTGATAGTCCATGTTCTGGAGAAGCTGCTCCTCCTTTGGATTGGAGAGAAAGCCGCACTCTACCAGAATTCCGGGATGGTGAATTCTGTTCATCAGATATACGTTCTGGGCACGCTTCGCCATTCGATGATTGGTCGGATCGAGCTCCGACGAAAAAAGCGCCTGCAAGGACTCCGCCAGCAATTGACTCCCCGCTGTTTCGGCGTAGAAAACCTGCGTGCCGTAGTACTTGGACTCGGGGAACATATTCTGATGGATGCTGACCAAGAGCGCATCGGGCGCTTCGTTGACGATGCGAACACGGTTTTTCAAATCAGAGATCTTCTTTTCAGAGACTGTTTGCGCCTCCGCACTATAAATGGAACAGTCTGTCTCCCGCGTCATTTGAACCGGCACGCCAAGAAAATTGAGCAGGTCGCGCAGACGGAGACTGATTTCCAAGTTTAATGCGCTTTCCAAGACGCCGTTAGGAGAAACCGCTCCGCCGTCCTCTCCCCCATGTCCCGGATCCAAAATCACTATCTGCCGATTCGACGGCTCTGCAAGCTCCAGCGCACCGGCAAACACCGTGACGCCCTCAGAGGCCATGACCGCGAGCAGCAGGGTCAGAGACAGGGCGGCAACGTAAATCGGAATCATTTTCCTGAACCATACCATGATACCACCTCGGGGCATTCTATGTCCGCAGGCAGGCGGGTATTCAGACGGTCCCGCTACGAAACGTAAAATGCTCCAAAAGCAGACAATCCACCGCGTCTTCTATGGCAAGGCGACATTTTCTCGATCCAGTATAGCACAAATCGTGGGCTTTGCATAGAATGAGTTTGAAATCGTCAAAAAAAGCGGTTTCAAATCCATTGACCGGGAGGATCATCGAAAATGGATGACAACGGATCTCGCGTTTGCTGCGGTATTCTGCCCGCTAACGCCCCTCTTGCGAACCCCTACGTGCCCTTTCAACCCGATGCAGCGACACAGTACACTGCGAAAACCGGCCTGATCAAAGGTACGCTTTTCCCCTGCCTTGATCTGCCGTTTCTTGGCATGGTAAATACCGAGGAAAAAACAGACACCATGATGCACCAGTTGCAGGCGCTGGGCTTCGCCATTCAGGAGCTTGGCCTGTATCTGGATACGCACGGGGACGACGAAGAGGCGACGGAGCTGTTCCGCCAGTACACGCAGATGTATGAATCCGGCATGGCGGAATACCAGCAGAGCTGCGGTCCCCTGTTCCAAAAGCAGGCCGTGCAAGACGGCGCCTACACTTGGAACAACACCCCGTGGCCGTGGGAATATCGAGCGAATCAGGAGGATTGACGATGTTTGTCTATGAAAAAAAGCTTCAGTACCCTGTCAAAATCGCAGCGGTCAACCCAAAGCTCGCATCGATCATAATCAGTCAATATGGAGGCCCCGACGGCGAGCTCGGCGCTTCCCTGCGGTATTTGAGCCAGCGGTATTCCATGCCCTATCCCGAGCTGCGCGGTCTGTTAACGGACATCGGCACGGAGGAGCTGGGTCACTTGGAAATGATTGGCGCAATTGTGCATCAGTTGACAAGAACCCTCAACGACGACCAAATTCGCGCAGACGGCTTCGCGCCGTATTTCGTGGATCACACCACCGGGGTCTACCCCACCGCGGCCTCCGGCTTTCCTTGGTCGGCAGCCTCCATGGCGGTCAAGGGCGACCCGATTGCCGATCTGACCGAGGATCTTGCGGCGGAGCAGAAGGCCCGCGTGACCTACGATAACATTCTGCGGCTGTCCGACGATCCTGACGTGAACGACGTCATCAAATTCCTGCGCGAGCGGGAAATCGTACACTTCCAGCGCTTTGGCGAAGGACTGCAAAACCTCCGCGAGCGTCTGAATCAGAAGAACGTCTACTATATGAATCCGAGCTTCGACAAGTAAGGAAACCACGCTCGCCTGTCGGTGCGCCTTTTCGTCGAAAACCGACGAAAAGCTTGCCCGCAATGTGTGCGCCTTCACGGGAAAGCGGAAATCAATTCTCGACGGCAGAACAGGGTCTCCCCTGCTCTGCCGTCGGTTTCATTGTTGCTTTTCATTGTGACTGCTTCTCAACTGCAATGACAATCAATCGATCGTCCTTACTGCTTCCGTAACAGGTCGATAAGGTCAGAAGTTGCTGCCCATACTGCGGGGGATCGCCGGTCGTATACAAAGCGCTCTTTGTGACGGCTGTAAGCCGATCCGAAAAGTCCGCCGCATCGGATGCTTCTGCAAACTGATACCATGCATTGCTGTTCCGAATCTGCGCAACCGCAAAGACAGCATAAAGCTTGAGTCCCCGTCCGGTTTCAAACTCAATGACCGGATGCTCGGAAGCAAAGGATTTGTTCCGATACTTTATGAGCTCGGAGAACATGGTTCCGTTTTGCATATTATGTCCGTAAATAATCAGATTGTCGCTGTCCAGCGTGTGCGTGCCCTGCAAAAACGGAACGCCGGAACGGCTGTATTCCAGATCGAAATTCTTGCGCAGGTACTTCTCCGGCTCCTGCGGCGTGTGCATCACGGGATAATTGATGGATGTGTCTGAAATGGAAACCCAGCCAATACAGTCACGGTTCTTGTCAAAAAGCGGCTGCAGATTCCGCGTAAAAACAGGCTTTGACGCCGTATCCGCAGACGCGGCCTCCGTGGCCTCAGTCTCCCCCGGCTTGCTTACACTCGGAATGACGACGGACGGCTCGCTCCCCTTCGGCGCAATTTCCTGCGGGGCGTTTTTGGAATCTC
This sequence comes from Oscillospiraceae bacterium, assembly GCA_902767395.1. Lineage (GTDB taxonomy): Bacteria > Bacillota > Clostridia > Oscillospirales > Oscillospiraceae > JAFRPC01. The sequence goes on along the minus strand of CACXHI010000054.1, from coordinate 1,890 downwards.
CGCCTGCCTCGGATGAACGGTTCGTGCTTGGGATCGATTCGATCAGTGCGGTGAGCTTCTGAAAATCTTCGATATCCTTTTCTCTCTCGAAAAGGATATCCGCAATCTTCACGCAGGAAACGATCAGAATGGCACAGAATAGGACAATCATCCCGATCAAGGGTTTCTTATTCTTTTTTTTCTTTCTTTCCATCGTTTCATGATCACCTTTCATTGAATCGATTCCGTAAACGGAGGGAGAGAGGGCACTTTGGTCAGCGACAAGAACGTCACAGAGATCGACCGCGCTCCTCTGTAGTGGCCGAACTCGCAGAGTCACGGAGTATGACCACATCGGCCAGAACGTCGCACAGATCGGATACGTTCCGTAGACGGAAGGGTGAGGCCGCTGTGGTCAGCGGCCACTACGGGGCGGCGCTGTAAAGAAGGGCGATGGCGGCTTAAACCGTCACCGCCCCGATCGGATTTTAAGGCGAAGTTGCGCTCGTGATGTTTCCGGTAGCGGAATCAACGCTTACGTTCCAACTGGTGCTGACGGTGCTCTGCGGAAGGCTCTGAATGGCCTCGGCAAAGACTTCAATCACCTGCCGATTCCCGTCTTCATCGACCTCGGCCAATGTCATTGCGGACGAAAGCAGGTTGGGCGTCGTTCCGTCGGGCGCGACCGGACTTTTGTAATAGTAGGTGTTATTTGGGCCAGCGATCCAGTCGGTCGCAAGACCAAAAGGCGGAATTACCGAAGCCTTTCCGATGATTTGTCCGTCAGCATTCTTCCAATAGGAAACCAGTCGAACCCGGAGATATGCGTCAATCGTCCCGGTGTTTTGGATCTGAATGCTTGTTTTTTGATCACCGTCAAAGCTTTCTTGCACCGTACAGGAAACTGTTGCAGGCTGGAGCTGATAGGTGTGTTCCCCCGTACGGCTGAACATATACGCGAAAACTGTGCCGCACAGTGAGACAAACAAAACCGCCAGCAAGAGGACAAGGACCCTGCGTGTTTTCATCATGGCGCTCCCCCCTTCTGGTTTGGCGTAGGAGCCGTGTTGCCATTGACCCACTGATCGGTCTGCGCGGGTTGATGGAACTCGACGTTTGTTCCGGCCGGATCTGTGTGGGACACATTGGCAATATCGGAGTCAGTGTAACGCCACGACCAATCGTTCTGCTGCGTGACCGTGTAATCGCCCATTGGAAGATCGTGAATCGTCGTGCTTCCGTTTCCTGTTACGGTCACATAGATGACGTCACCAGTCGCGTTGTTTGTCACCGCATAGACGAAAACCTGATCGCTCTCTGCGCCGCTTCGAGTGATGGTCAGGTCGGCGGCGCTTGGGATGAACTTGGCATAAAAGATGTTGCGCCCAGAGGTACTCAGGTTAGATCGATTCGGCGTAAAAGCGTGGGTGACAGGATCAATTGATCCATTGTCAGAGGTCACCGGCTGCGTACATCCCGCATCCACATACCAGTTTTCAAATTGATAGCCCTTACGCGGAGTGGGCGTAGAACCTTCTAAATTCGCAGCCCCGTTCACAACCTCGATGGTGAGGGACAACCGACCGCCTTCCTCTGGGACGGCAACGTATTCCGCCACATACTGCTTTGGGGTGTAATGGAAGATGATGGTGTTGCGTTCTTCGCTCCCGGTCTCTTCGTGAATGGTGACGGACTGGGTTGACGGCGAAACCAGCGTATAATCCGGGAATATGGGCGCGGTTGCCGACACTGTTGTACCGTAAGGCGTCGCAGGGCCGGAAAACTCCGCCGAACCCGGAACATGCCTTTCTGTGTTATACAGGTAATAACGGACGCGATACGGGAAACTCAGCCTTCTGTAGAAGAAAAACAGTTCCGTTCCGTTTTCTTGAATCGGCAGGAGGTAAGCGT
>CACXHI010000053.1 GCA_902767395.1 Oscillospiraceae bacterium | reverse complement strand
CCTCCGCCACCTCTTTTTCTGATTTGATCCGGGTGCTCCTCCGCCAGCTTTTCCAGCTTATGGCGGAGCCGGGTGTTATAGGTGGAGACCGCAGCGGTTTTATCCGCTTCGGAGAAGGAGATAAAGGTCTCCTTCTCCTCTTTCGTCAAGCCGCCTCTGCTCATTGGCTTCTCTCTCCCTGCTTCCGGTTCATGAACTCGATCCGGTAATCGGTGGTTTCGCCGTCATCAACAAGGATCGCTTTGCAGTCGTAGGTTCGGCCTGAGGATTTGGACTTGCAGCCTGTAAGCTTCACCTCTCCGTGCTCCAGCAACTTTTTTGCGATCTCTGCGGTGAAGGTTTTACCCTTGGCGCTGAAAAAGCGGCTCTTCTTCCACATTGCGAAGCCGCAGCTTCGATCCTCGCAGACAAAGCCCTTGGTGTTCTCAACGACCTTCTTCCCGCAGCGGGGGCAGCGTCCAAGCTCGGCCAGCTCCGGCTTTGGGAAAAGCGTGTTTGCTCCGGGCGGTGCGGTGTAGCCGGAAATAATCTCTTTCACCATTTCGATGATACCGGCAAGGAACCGTTCGGGCTCTACTTCGCCACGTTCAACCTGCTTTAGCCGCAACTCCCATTCGGCGGTCAGCAGCGGAGATTGGAGGTCCTCCGGGAGTACGGTGATGACTGCCTTGCCGGAATCCGTTGGAAGAAGATTTGTGATCTTTTTGGCCTTCTTCCGGTCAATATAGCCGCAGGAAACGAGCTTTTCAATAATTCCGGCGCGTGTCGCCGGGGTCCCGAGCCCCTTCCGCTCGGCGTCGTTGGGCGTCTCCTTCGCGCCAGCGTTCTCCATGCTGGATAGTAACGTGTCTTCGGTGAAAGGCTTGGGCGGACTTGTCTTGCCCTCTTTTACCTTTACGCCCTGGACAGGCAGCTCCTGACCCTTCGTGAGCTTTGGCAGCTCCCTGTCGGGGTTTTCGGCTTTATCCTCGCTGCTTTGATCCCGAATCGCATAGAGCTTCCAGCCAAGCTCCCGGACCGTCTTGCCCTTAGCGGTGAAGAAGGCGTCTGTACACATAATTTCCGCAACTGTTTCGGCGTACTTGTGCGGCCCGGAAACAGCGCGGAGGACTTCACCGGCGATCAGCTTGAGGACCTCGCGCTCGCCGCCTGGAAGGTCTTCCATTGCCTTTTTCGTCGCATTCGACGTGGGTACAATCGCATGGTGATCCGTCACCTTTTTGCTGTTGCAAACCTGCGCTACGTTCACCTCCGTGATAACATCCAGGCCAAGCAACGAAGCGGAAACGGCGGCGATTGCCGGAACACTGGCGGCCATATCGTCCGTCAAGAAGCGGCTGTCTGTGCGGGGATAGGTGCAGAGCTTCTTTTCGTAGAGGCTCTGCGTATAGTCGAGGGTCTGCTGGGCGGTGTAGCCCAGGGCGCGGTTGGCGTCACGCTGCAGCGTAGTCAGATCATAGAGGGCAGGAGCCTTTTCGGATTTTTCCTTGCACTCCACAGAGATAACTTTTGCAGGACCTGAGCAGGCCGCAGCCAAGGCCTTTGCTTTGCTTTTCTCGCCGATACGTTCCGTTTCCGCAAAAAAGCCGCCGAGATCGAGCTGGACTTTCCAAAACGGGACGGGAGTGAAGGCTTCGATCTCCGCCGTGCGTTGGACCAGGAGCGCGAGGGTCGGGCTCATGACGCGCCCGACGTTCAGACGATCATTGAAGACGAGGGAGAAAAACCGGCTCGCGTTGATGCCAACGAGCCAGTCAGCCTCCGCACGGCATAGGGCCGCTTGATAAAGTCCGTCCTTTTCTTCTCCCGGCAGAAGATTCGTAAATCCTTCCCGGATTGCGGAATCCTCCATGCTGGAGATCCAAAGGCGCTTCATGGGCTTGCTGCACCCGGCGAGATAGTAAACCGAGCGGAATATCAGCTCGCCTTCTCGCCCGGCGTCGCAGGCATTGATGACCTCTGCGGTTGTGGGGTCGTTCATGAGTTTCCGCAGGGTGTCAAACTGAGACTTGGTGGATTGCTGTACCACAAAACGGAATTTGGCAGGGATGATGGGCAGGTCAACCAGCCTCCAGGACTTGTATTTGGGATCATAGTCCTGCGGCTGCGCCGCCGCGGTCAGGTGTCCGAAGCACCAGGATACGCGATAACCGTTTCCTTCAAGGAAACCGTCTTCCCTTGATGTTGCTCCGAGCACCGCCGCGATGCTCTGCGCGACGGAAGGCTTTTCAGCTATGACAAGCTTTTTACTCATGCAGAAGCCCCCTTATTCATCGTCTTCTTCGTCCGGGTCTTTTTCCTCGCCTTTGTCGTCCGGTTCCTCTTCGCCGTCATCCGGCTCGATCTCCAGCTCCTCGTCCTCATCCGGATCATATTCGGACTGCTTTTGTTTCTGGCCAGATGGCTTTTTGCGCCGAATAAGAAAATAGACACCGGCTCCTGCACCGATGAGGACAATGGCGGCAAGGGAGAGGTAGGCCTTTAGCTTGGATTGCTGCGCGGATGGTTCATCGGGTTCCGTTTTGGGTTCTGTCGGCTCCTCGGTCGGTATGGGGTCGTCCGCTTCTTTTGCCGGCGTCGGATCTGTTTTGGTTGGTGCCTTGTACTCGCTGTCGCTGCTTGTCGGCTCGATCTGTGTAATGGCCGTAAGGTCCGACGCGTCAACCTGGTTGAGAAAGTAGACGTTTTCCGTATCGCCGATCCTGTCGATGATGATATAAAAATAATGACCGTCTCGGGTCTCAACGGTCAAAAACTGCTTGGACAGCGTATTTCCATCGGCGTCCATGCCGACGTATTCAAAATCATCAATCAACGTGAGCTGGCCGTCCGGAGTAAACCGGAAGCGACTGCGGGGCGCGCCTGCCGGCGCGTTGGTTTCACCATCGGGAGGAACTACCTCCGGGGTACTCGTTTCCTCGGGAGCCGGCTCAGTTTGGCTTTCAGTAGGAGTTTCCGCCGCGGGTACTTCTGTCACCGGCTCCGGCACGCTCGTATCTTCGGTTGAGGTCTCAGACGCAGCCTCAGACGTAGACGGCGTAGGGGGCTTTTCATCTACCGGAGTGACGATCTCCGGGGCGGTCGTTTCCGTTTCATCCGGCTCCGCATAGGCCGGTACAGTCAGCGTCACAACGCAGACGGCCAGCACAATCAGCAGAGCAAGCAAACGTTTATGTTTCATTTTCTGTTACCTCCTGTTCATATCCCGGTTCTTCCCCGGAAGGGATGGGGTTGTCCTTTAGCTGCTGCACCAACGCAGCCAGCTCTTCCAGGGTAAGGCCCTGCGCTCTGACAAGGCCGACGATATCCATGTTTTCAAGTTTTTGGAGTTCCTCCTGGAGCCCCTTCCTTTTTTCTTTCAGCTCTGCGATTTTTTTGTCGGTTTTCTCAATCGAAGCTCGCAGACTTTTGATTTTTGGGTTTTGTTTCATGCTGCCTCCTTCGCGGATCAGAACGGGAGCTCGCTGTCGTCGTCGTCCATCATATTGAAGTCTGCGGGAGCGGCCGGATCAGGGGCTTCATCAGGCGAACCTTCACGCTTGGAATCGCCGAAGTAGACGTTGTTGGCCTTGATTTCGAGCTTGGTCCGCTTGTTGCCCTGATCGTCGGTCCATTGCCGCATTTGCAGGCGGCCAGATACTACGGCCATGCGGCCCTTGGAGAAGAATTTGCTGACGAACTCCGCAGTCTGCCGCCACGCCACTACGTCGATGAAATCAACGCCGCGCTCGCCCGTTTCACGGTTCGGGATGTCGCGCTCCACGGCCAGGGAAAAAGAAACGACGGGGATGCCGGCTTGTGTACGCCTGAGCTCCGGATCACGTACCAGACGGCCCATGATGTTACATTGGTTAAGCATATAGATTTCCTCCTTGTCATTTTTACGGATCGGGCAGTCTGCCAAAAGCGTACAGATGCTCGACCCAATACGAATTACTCAGGTCTGCATAGCTGATAGGGTCTCCGCAATGGATCATCATGCGATGCCCATTTTCAGGGTTGACGCCGACGTAGATGCCGACGTGCGTGCAAAGCGGTTGCGGCGATGCCTGATATGTGTTTTCAAAGAAAACCAGGTCGCCGGGGTGTGGCGTTGACGTGGGCGTACATAAGTTGTACAGCCCTGTTGCGCTGCGCCTGCCAATGTTCCATCCAAGTCCGCAGTGGTTGATGACCCATGACACATAGCCCGAGCAGTCAAATGAGGTCGCCGGAGATGCGCCGCCCCAAACATAGGGATAGCCGAGGTATTTTGTGGCCTCCGCCATAATTGCGGCAAATTTTTCATCCGATAAGGCCTCCGTGGGAATCGCATAGTCCATATAGGAGACTTCTCCGTATCGTCCGACATATTCCGAATCCGGGAAGAGGTCCTCCCGATTTCCCAGGGTGCTCATATACATGGAATAAACCTCTAATTG
>CACXHI010000052.1 GCA_902767395.1 Oscillospiraceae bacterium | reverse complement strand
TATACATCGGCAAAAACGGGCCTTGGCATCTACAGAATTACCCTGTATTTTTTTGGCCCCTGACACGCGAAAAAACCCAGGTTTTTCCTGGGTTTTTTCGGGGTGGCATCTTTTTTGACCGCCTCAGATGGAGCGGATGAAGGGAGTCGAACCCTCCTGTTCAGCTTGGGAAGCTGACGTTCTACCGATGAACTACATCCGCATTTCACTTACTGCTCCGCTATTATAGCAGACCTTTCCTGAAAAATCAATAGGAAATTTGTCGAAAACTTCAAATATCTAAGCAGTAGCTATTCAGTAGCCGAGCAAAAACGTAAAATTATCCACATGGCAAAATGATGAAAGAAAAACACGCAGGAAAGAGGCGGCTTTTCGGGAGTTTGACAGTAAAACGGATGATAGCACAGGAATCGGTTGTTGTAAAGAGACAGAAAAGGAAACCAGATTGCTCAAAAAAGGGTTTGCTTAGAGATTCATGATCCTAGTATCATCACACTTCCAGAGTCCCTCAGGAAACTCACAGGTTTGAGTGTCCTGAACCTTTGGAATCTCAGTAATCTGGAGAGATTGGATCTTCGAGATACACGAATTGCCTCTTCGCCAAAGTTTGAGGAAGCACCATGCAGGCTTCACACATTGTCGCTCGGCGGAACTGGAATCTCCGTTCTCCCACAGTTTATCAGCCAAATTAAAAGCCTGAAGTCGTTGGGAATTAGCAATACAGAAATCCGCGCACTTCCAGGTGACCCTGAGTGAGCAAAATATCAGTCTACTCTTCGAGGGCAAGGAGGTCTTGGCACGGTATTTTGAGGAGAAAGAGAAGCAGGGCTTCCGCGAGGCGAAGATCATCTTCTTGGGGGACGGGAATGCGGGAAAAACCTTCACGGTCAACCGATTCATAAACAACGGCGCGCCGGAGAATCCCGACCTTCCGTACAGCACCGGGCAAACCCACGGGGCCAAGCCCTACGATTACATCTACCAGAAGGATGGCGCGGACTTTGCCGTTCACCTCTGGGATTTCGGCGGGCAGGAGATGCTGCACGCAATGCACCGTTGCTTTCTGACGGAGAATACGGTCTACGTTCTGATGGTCAGCACCCGTGATTCGGAGCACACCCGCCGCCTGCGCTAATGGCTCCACAGCATCCGTCCCTATGCGAAGGGCAAGATCGTGTGGATCATTCCCAATGTGTTCGACGGGCAGGGGAACGCGGATATTGACGAGATTGGTTTGCAATATGAGTTCCAGGACGATTTGAAGCTACACTTTTTGAAGCCACTCTCCGTCAAGAACGTGCGCCAGGAGGAATTCCGGCAGGCCATCATAGAACCGCTTCTCAATTTGGCGGAGCAGGAGGAGGCTGCAACCGGACTGCATCCTGCTTCCTTTATGCGGATTAAGGAGCGCGTCAAGCAGGCACTCAACGAAAGCGTGAAAGGAGACGGACACGCACAGGGCTGGATTTCGCCGCTTCGATTCGCGCAGTTCTGTTTCGAGGAGTTTGAAACGCATGATTCAGAGGAATTGAATTCGCCATCGCAGGAGGAACTGGAGGCGCAGCGGAAACCATCCCGGAGGATTGCCGCCTGATTCAACCGGTTTGGCTGACCAATGCTCTGTATGCAGTCATTGAGGAATGCGAACCGCGCCGCGGTTGGGTGGACATGAAGGACGTCCGGGACAGCCTTGGCGGAGCGCAGGGCATGGGAAAAACACAGAAATACGTGCGTGTCGCGCCGAGCTTCCGCTACAATGCGGCGGATTGCGATTACGTTCTGCGCATTGCGTCGCAGTACGCGCTGGCTTACCGGGATCCAAATGACAACAATTCTGTCTTTCTCCCCGCCATGTGTCGCTACGGAGACAAGAAACCGGAAGATTTATGTCAACCTGAGAAAACCGCCTATCGTGTGGTTTATGAGCTGGAGTACCCGTATCTGTCCGAGACGGTTGTGCAGCGGCTGATGCTGGCGTGCTTGCTTCGGGGCTACCATCGTCCTGCCTGTTGGCGCGGCGGCTTCCGTTTTGAAGTGCCGCCCTGCTATGGCATTGTGGATACCGCAGACAATGACCGCGTGCTGCGGCTGACGCTGTGGAGCACCAGCTGCGAATCCACGCTCCTCGATCTGCTGAAGTGGTTTCATAAACAGTTGGTTTCCCCGAATGCCAGTCAGGACGGTCCTACGAAGTTCCTCGTCTGTGGTGCAGAGCGTTATGCCGTCTGGAAACTGCTGCACGCAAGGGATCGGGGAATCACACGGGTTCCGAAGGAATTTGATCCGAACACAGAGTTTACAGTCGGAGAGCTGTTGGGAACCTTTGCAGCCGTGATTGCTCCGCCGGAGCGGGGAGTTGATTACACGTGGGAACGGTTTCTGGTCAACCACGCCGACAGTCCCCAAAAGGTTTTTGAACTCCTCCGCCGGGATCTCTTCCGGGAAGAATTCTTTGGCGGTCAGTGTTTTCTGCGCAGCAGCCCGAACAATGTCGGCGTCTAAGTGGAGCCGGAGACCCTGCCGGACGGTACGCGGATCAGCTTTCAGGCAAAGTTCTTTCTGAACAACACCGACTACACGCAGATTCTCAAATCTGCGGAAAAGATCGCAACACACTACAAGGAGAAGATCGACGTGATGTACCTGTTTTGCAACCGCGAACTGGACCTGCACTGTCAAGGCTACAAGAAATGCTTGGAGGTTTTGGGAGAGATTCAAATGAAACCCGTGACGCACCAAGAGCTGCTTGCTCCGAAGTTATCCAATGCAATCGATCCTTCTGATTCAGACAGGAGGGTTCAAATTGCGTTGGATAACTTTGGCCTTTTTCTTTTACACTTTTCGAGCGTTTTGTCGAAAACTACAAATATCCAAATCTGACTATGAAAAACGGGATAGAATTCGTTGACATGCCGATGCTTTTCAGGTATAATGCAGTACTAGTAGAAATAGTATCAAAGGAGGACAAACTATGACTTGGAATATCGTTGCAGACTCAAGCATTGACCTGTTTGACTTAGAAACCCCGCAGGACGGGGTTACCTTCAGCACGGTGCCGTTTGTCATCAGCGTCGGAGACCGGGACTATGTGGACGATGAGCACTTGAATCTTATGGAGCTGATTTCTGCAATGAAGGCGTGCAAGGTTGCCAGTAGAACAGCCTGCCCTCCTACGAACGCTTGGTACGAGCTGTTTAAGCAAGACGGCCCCGTCATCGCCATCACCATCACCAGCAAGCTCTCCGGCAGTTATAACAGCGCATGTGCGGCTCGGGCGATGGTGCTGGAGAAGGAACCGGACAAGCAGATTGAAATTCTCGACTCACTCTCTACCGGCCCGGAAATGATTTTGATTCTTCGGAAGCTTTGTGCGCTGATTGGAGAGGGGCAAGGCTTCTCGGAGGTGGTAGATGAGGTTCACCGCTACATGAAGCGCTCCCGCTGTTCCTTTGCCCTGTCCTCCTTCGACAATCTGATTAAAAACGGCAGAATGAACCGCGTGATCGGATTCATTGCCAACAAGCTCAACCTGACCGGCATCGGCATTGCCAGCGAGAAGGGCACGATTGAGATCAAGGGCATCGCCAGAGGGCGCCGCAAGGCGATTGAGATTATCATCAACGACATGAAGCAGCGAGGGAATCTCATCAAAAACGTCGTGATCGACCATTGCCAGAATCTGGAATTCGCCACACAGGTCATGGAGGCGATTCGGAACGTCTGGAATGAGGCTTCCGTGACCATTCTGCCGACGCGGGGGCTTTGCAGCTATTATGCCGAATATGGCGG
>CACXHI010000051.1 GCA_902767395.1 Oscillospiraceae bacterium | reverse complement strand
GCGATCAGGCTGTAACCCACGTCAGTCGGATGGACGCCCTCTCTCGTGACGGCTTCCGCGCCGAGGAGCGCGGCACACGCGTCGATCTGCTGCTGCAGCGGGACAAAAATGAGCCCCAACTCGTCCGCGAGCTTCCGCGCCGCGGCGGCGTTCTGCTCCACCGCGCGCCGGAACGACGTCCACCGCTCGCCCTCGTAGACCGTTCCCTTCGCGGCGAACGGCTCCAGAACAAAGATTCTGATTTTCGGCAGCGCGGCCAGGACCTCTGTATAGAACATCCTGCAGTTCCGCTCATACTGCTCCGCAGTGCAGCCGTTTTGCCCGTCAAACTCATGCCACACGTCGTTGACTCCGATCAGGACGCTCAGATAATCCGGCTTCAGATTGATCGCGTCCTGCTTCACCCTCGCATACAGATCGATGCTCCGGTCGCCGTCCACTGCGCGATTCAGAAAGTGGAATTGGCCAGGATACTCCTGATGGAGCATCCCGGCCACCATAGTCGGGTAACCGCTTCCGAGCCAACTGCTCAGACGTCGCTCGCGCGAGCGTCCTGCGTCGGTGATAGAATCACCCTGAAACACAAACAGCTTCATTATTATCCTCCTATTCGTCCAGAAGCATCCTTTGCAGCCATTTCCCCGCAGCATAAAGCCATGTCCGGTCGTATTGCTCGTCTGGGCCGAGCTCGTCAGGGCGGTTCGTGATTGCATCGCTTGTCGCAAGTCCGTGCGCTCCGAAGGGATAGATATGCAGCTCGAACGGGATATGATGCGCGGCGAGCGCCTGCGCGTACAGAAGGCTGTTCATGGCCGGAACGCCGGAGTCCTCGGATGTATGCCACAGGAAGGCCGGCGGCGTGTCGCCGCGCACGAGCTTTTCGCAGGAAAAGCGGTCGATCTCCTCCTGCGCGGGCTCCTTTTTGCCGCTCAGAACGCGAAAGCTTCCGAAATGGGCCCACGGCGCGTCCGCCGTGATGACGGGATAGCAGAGCACGGACGCCTGCACCGGCAGACTCTCCGGGAACACGGCGCGGATTGCGGGGCTGTCCCAGCTCGTCGCATAGTGCGCGGCAAGATGGCCGCCCGACGAGAAGCCCATGAGCGCGATGCGCGACGGATTGCTCTTCCAGTCGTTCGCACGCTGCCGGATCAGCTCCATTGCTCCTGCGACTTCCCGAACCTGCGTCGGGTAGGCATTCGGCGCTGTAGAATAGGTCAAAACAAAAACATGAAAGCCATACGGGAGAAAATGGAGCGCGATCGGCTCCGCCTCCCGCTGGCTGCAGCCCTGATACCCGCCGCCGGGACAGATCACAAGGCAAGGATGTCTCTGCTCGCCGCGCTTCATCTCGGTCAGATTGTCCGGCAGATAGGCTGTCACGGTCGGGTCGCAGCCGCTTTTTCCCAGCGTGGGAAACACGTCCTTCAGGTGAATGATCTCATAACGCATGGTGAAGCCTCCTTTTTCAGACAGCTCAGTTTTCACAGGCAGTGAACCGTCCCCATTTTCGGACCGCAAGCCCGCACAGAAGAACGCCTGTCAAGGCCGCCGCAAGCCAGACCAGCAGCGTTGCGTTCCAGCCCGCGCGCTCCGTCACGGCGGCAAGCCCGTAGCTGGAGATCGCGCTGCCGACGTACGTCGCCGCGTTCAGCATGCCGGAAACCGCGCTCACACGGCCTGTTTTCCCGAAATGATACGGAACCATGCAGGTCAGATACAGACTTGCGGCCCGGGAGCAGCAGATCGCGCAAGCAAACAGGGCGGTCGACACGATCGGACCGCTGCCGGAGAACAGACGCAGCAGCACGCAGGCACCCGCCGCGAGCGAAAACGCCCCGGCTGCGCAGAGCAGCTCGTTGCGCACCCATTTCTGCTGCACCTTCCCCGCGAACTGCACCACGAAGATGCTCAGCATCGGCGCAAATACGCCGCTCAGGATCGATACGTCGCTGCCGAGATCAAAGCGTTCGGAGATGAACGTCGGCATCCAGGACGTGATGCCGTCGCGGAGGATACCCATCAGGACGATGGACAGCAGGATCGCGCCCATTACGGGGAGCACCGTGCGCGGGATGACGCCGCCGGAGCTTTTTCCTTCCGCTCTCGTCTGCTTTTGCACCGGTCCGGCTGGAAGCAGTCCCGCGCAGATCTGGTGCGAGCCGATCAGCCAGACCGCCGTCATCACGATCCCCGCGCCGCCGCAGAGGAAGAACACCGTCCTCCAACCGGAAAGCCGGATCACGAGCGGCGACGTGAGATACAGGAAGATCGTTCCCAGATACCCGCCCCAGCCGATCCGCACGACTGCGGTCCGATAGTCCTGTTCCTCCAGAAGCGCCGCAGCCAGCCGGACCATCGGCGGCCAGCACATCGCCTGACACACGCCGTTGACGCACCAGACGGCGGTCATGGCCGTGGGCGTTCTGCAAAGCGGGATAAGGAGATTCGTCGCGGAGGACCCTGCGAGGCCAACGGCGATCAGCTGGACCGGATCAATCCGGTCTCCGAGGAAGCCACTGAGAAGCTGGCTCAGGCCGTAGGCAACGAACATGCCGGTCAGCGCCGCGGAGGCTGCTGTTTTTGAGAAGCTCTCGCTCCGAAGGATCTCGACGAGGACGACGCCGTAATTATGCCGCGTCAGATAGTTGCAGAAATAGACAGACATGAAAAGCAGGATCAGCCCGACGACCTGCTTTCTCTGCATCAGCTTCTTTTGAATTTGCATACTTTCAGACCTCTTTATTTTTCAGGCCTCTTTATTATTCTGTACATTTTGCAAGAATGCTTCAAATCGTAATATCAATCGGCCAGTTTCCCATTTGGCTGTACTCCTCAGCAATCGCTTCCCGTTGAGATGGAAGGTTCCCTTCACGCCGTATCGATTGAACAGTTCGATCAGCCGCGCATCCTGCTCCGGGCCGTCGTCGTAGCTGAAGGTGACGATCCGG
>CACXHI010000050.1 GCA_902767395.1 Oscillospiraceae bacterium | reverse complement strand
GCCTACATACTCGGGCAGTGGGATTTCCTCGACATGACGCTCACCGTGACGCCGGACGTGCTGATCCCCCGGGACGACACGATGGCGGTGGCGGAGCTTGCAATCAAAAAGGCCCTGTTCCTGCCGCAGAATCCCCGGGTTCTGGATCTCTGCACAGGCTCCGGCTGCATCGGGCTGGCAGTGGCCCGCCGCGTGAAGGACGCCAAGGTGACGCTCTCCGACGTTTCGCCCGACGCGCTGCGTGTGGCGAAGAAAAACGTTGCGGACCTTCATCTGGGCGGACGGGTGTCCTGCGTTCAGGTGGACGTCACCAAGCCGGCCATGCCGTTTCTCGGGAAATTCGACCTGATCGTTTCCAACCCGCCCTATGTGACCACTGCGGAGATGGAACAGCTCGATCCGTCGGTCAGGGATTATGAGCCCCACCTTGCACTGCACGGCGGAGAAGACGGATTGAACTTCTATCGCGCCATTTTGCAGAATTTCACCGGGTCGCTTCGTCCCGGCGGGGCGCTTGCGCTGGAGTTCGGCATGGGGCAGGATGCGGCGGTCGGCGCTCTGCTGGAGCAGGCGGATTACCGGATCCTCGAATGGCGCGCAGACAGCTCAGGCATCACACGGGCTGTGCTTGCGCAGTACGGAGAAGAGGCCGGAAATCAGTAAAGTGTCCTTTTTATAGGAACGTAGATCATGTAGAATACTTGTATCAAATTACAAGAGAGGTAAGATAAACATGGCAACCAAAAAACCCACCTATGAAGCGCCGACCCCGGCGACGGATAAGAAAAAGGCATTGGAGACCGCCCTTAAGCAGATCGAGAAAAGCTTCGGCAAGGGGGCTGTCATGCGTATGGGCGACCGGCCTGCCCTGAATATCGAAGCAATTCCAACCGGCTCTCTCGCCCTCGACGCCGCGCTCGGCGTGGGCGGCGTTCCGAAGGGCAGAATCATCGAGATTTACGGCCCCGAATCCTCGGGCAAGACGACGCTTGCCCTGCATATTCTGGCACAGGCACAGAAGATGGGCGGCGAGGTGGCTTTCGTGGACGCAGAGCACGCGCTGGACCCGGTCTATGCCAAGGCCATTGGCGTCGATATCGACTCCATGCTGGTCTCTCAGCCGGACACCGGCGATCAGGCGTTGGAGATTACCGACGCGCTGGTGCGCTCCGGGGCGGTGGACGCGGTGGTGGTGGACTCCGTGGCGGCCCTTGTCCCCCGGCAGGAGATCGAGGGCGAAATGGGGGATACCTTCGTCGGCCTTCAGGCCCGGCTCATGTCGCAGGCCCTTCGCAAGCTGGCCGGTACGATTGCCAAGACCAATTGCGTTGTCATCTTTATCAACCAGCTGCGCATGAAGATCGGCGTCATGTACGGCAACCCCGAGACCACCACCGGAGGCAATGCCCTGAAATTCTACGCCTCCGTCCGTCTGGACGTCCGCCGCGTGGAGGGTATCAAAGAGGGTGGCAACGTGGTTGGCAACCACGTTCGCGTGAAAGTCGTCAAGAATAAGGTCGCCCCTCCGTTCCGACAGGCGGAATTCGACATCATGTTCGGAGAAGGCATCTCCAAGTGGGGCGAGCTGGTGGATATGGCGGTGGAATTTGACGTGATTCAGAAGGCCGGCTCGTGGTTCTCCATGAACGGCGAACGCATCGGACAGGGCAAGGACAGTGTGAAGGCCTATCTGATCAACAATCCGGAAATTGCGGAGCAGGTCGAAGCGCAGGTGCGCGCCAAGCTGCAGGAAGCGGTCGCGCGTCCCGCCGCGTCCAACGCTCCCGTCGAGGCAGCCGATCGCGCTGTCAGTGTCAGCGCGGAGGGCTTCGATGACGATCTGTAAAACCTCGGGAGCCTCCGTGAAAGGGCAAGGACGGGAAGAAGCAATTGCGCGGTTTCACCGTGCGATTACGGCTGTATTTGGAGTCAGTCTTCGGAACGATAAAACCTTCGCCGCCCTCTGTGACGCCGTAGAATCGCCAATCAAATCGAAAGCCAAGTACGGCGGCGACGAATCTGCAATCGAGCTGATGCGGTATCTCCGGAAGAAGATGATTAAATACGGCCTTGCGCCAAAGGAACCGCTCAAACAGGGAGAGAAAGGATTCTATCGGTTCCGGACGGAGCTCCTACGGAACACGGTGGGCTTCAAGGACAGATTTCCTGAGACTTGGAAGCTTGACTGCGAGATACGAAATCCCAATTGCGGTTATATGGAAGACGGCTGGGATTATCGGATTGCAAGATTGTCCATTAAGCCGGAAGAGGATCGGGAGACAAAGGAAACAGAGTGGCTTGGGCTTGATAAAGAGGGTGCTATCCTGACCCACTTCTATTACAACGAGCTGGATCATTATCTCACAAACTTGGTTGGCAGGATTCGCGGTTATTGCCGGTCAGCCAAAGAAGAAGGGTATCGAACGATAGAGCGTGAAATTGAAGAAGATAATCAAAGCGGTGCTTCCGCCGAAGCATCCGAACGGGAAATGCACAGTTGTGTTTGACGACGGCGGCGTCTTGAAGATTCTCCCTTCGGTTGCGGCAGAATGCGGGCTTGTCCCCGGCGAAGCGCTGGACGAGGCGAACCTTGCCGCTCTGGAGGCCGCCAACGGCGCTGCCTCCGCAAAACGCCGTGCCGTGCGAATCATCTCCGCCGCAGGCGTTTCCAAGCAGGACCTCGAACAGCGCCTGACGCAGAAGGGCGAGCGTCCCGAGGATGCGAAAAACGCCGTTGCGTGGCTGGAGGAGCTGGAGTTACTCGACGACGCGGAAACCGCAAGGCAGATTGTCGCGCGCGGCGTCAGCAGGGGCTACGGCGCGGAGCGGATCAAGCAGATGCTCTATGCCAAGCGCATCCCGAAGGCCTACTGGGACGAGGCGCTTGCAACCGTGCCGGATATGCGCGACGCGCTGACAGACTTCCTCCGCAAGCGGCTTGGGGAGGAACCGGACGAGAAAACCGTTCGCAGTGCGACACAGGCCGCAATCCGCCGCGGCTATACTTGGGCGGAGGTTCGCAGCGCCCTCGAAACCCTGCGGCAAGACGTGGATGAATGAAAGGCGCATTCATCCTGAGATAAAGGGGCAATTATATGAAGCACACCGTATCATTCATTTCATTGGGCTGCGCCAAGAATCAGGTGGACTGTGAGCAGATGATGTATCTGATGGCGCAGGCGGGCTATGAAATCAGGCCGGAGCCGGAGAACGTCGATCTGGTGATCGTCAACACCTGCGGCTTCATCGACGCGGCCAAGAGCGAGGCCATTGACCATATTCTCGCCGTCGGGCAGAAGAAAGCAGAGGGCCTTGTTGGGAAGATTCTGGTCACCGGTTGTCTGGCCCAACGTTATCAGCAGGAGATTCTGACCGAGCTGCCGGAGGTGGACGGGGTTCTCGGCACGGGAAGCTATTATGACGTAGTTGCGGCGGCGGAGCAGGTCCTTTCCGGCCGCGCCGTTCAGGAATTCGGCTCGATTCACGCCCCAGTGGAGGAAACGGGCCGCATTCTGACCACCCCGGCCCATTATTCCTATCTCAAAATCGCGGAGGGCTGTGACAATCACTGCGCTTTCTGCGTGATTCCGAAGCTCCGTGGCAAATACCGCAGCCGCAAGTTCGAGGACGTGGTTTCCGAAGCCGAGCGGCTGGCGGAAAACGGCACGAAGGAGTTGATTGTGGTGGCGCAGGATACCTCCCGTTACGGCTTGGATCTCTACGGAAAACGAATGCTGGCGGAGCTGCTTCGCCGCCTGTGTCAGATCGACGGCCTGCACTGGATTCGCGTTCACTATACCTATCCCGACGAATTTACCGACGAGCTGATTGATACCGTGGCGGAGGAACCGAAGATCGTAAAGTATCTGGATATTCCGATCCAGCACGTCAACGACGGCATTCTCAAGAAGATGAACCGCCGGGGGAACAAAGCGTATCTGGAGGCGCTGTTCGCTAAGCTCCGTGCCCAGATTCCCGGCTTGGTGCTTCGAACCAGCCTGATTGCCGGACTGCCCGGCGAGGGCGAGGCCGAGTTCGAGGAGCTGTGCGGCTTTCTCCGCCGTCAGAAGCTGGAGCGGGTCGGCGCGTTCGCCTTCTCGCCGGAGGAGGGGACGCCTGCGGCCAAGATGGACTATCCCGATTCAGAGGTGGCCCAGCGCCGCGCCGACTTGATCGTGGAGCTGCAGTCGGACGTACTCGATGCGTATAACGCCTCCCACTTTGACGAGACGATGGAGGTCTTGGTGGAGGACTGGGACGGGAACGCCTACTATGGCCGAACCTATGCCGATTCTCCCGGCATTGACGGGCTTGTGCGCTTTGAATCCGAGCGGGAGCTGCGTCCCGGCGATTTTGTACAGGTGGTCATTCTCGGCGCAGAGGATGGCGATTTGATTGGCAGAGAGGTGGAAAGCAATGACAACCGCAAGTAAAATCACCCTGATCCGGGTTGCGATGATCCCGGCCTTCCTGATTGCATTTCTCCTGAGCCCGGTGCACCCGTGGCTCAAATGGCTGTCGCTGGGGCTGTTTATTCTGGCGAGCCTGACGGATTTCGTGGACGGGTACGTTGCCCGGAAATACAATCAGGTTTCCGATTTCGGAAAGTTTCTCGATCCGCTGGCGGACAAGCTTTTGGTGATTGCCGCCATGTGTGTGTTTTGTCAGTGGAATCTGATGCCGGCCTGGGCGCTGGTCATTGTGCTTACGCGGGAATTTGCCGTGACCGGACTGCGGCTGATTGCCGTCGGGAAAGGCCGGGTGATTGCCGCCGGTTGGTCGGGCAAGGTCAAGACCTTTTCCACGATGGTCGCACTCTGCGTCTGGATTGTGTTCCATGAATGGGAATGGCTGAACTGGGTCATTGTCCTTGTGATTGTGCTGCCCACAATCTATTCCGGCGTAGAGTATTTTGTCAAAAACTGGGACGTTCTCGACCTGAAGCGGAAGAATCCCTGAGCTGCGTTTTCCAAGGAGAAATCACCGATGGAGTCCTACTGCCACAAGGTTCACTATTACGAAACCGATAAGATGGGTATTGTCCATCATTCCAATTATATCCGATGGATGGAGGAGGCCCGGGTGGAGCTGCTGGACCGTCTGGGGATCAGCTTCGCCTCCATGGAGGCCCGCGGTCTGCTCTCCCCGGTGGTCGGAATCGAATGCCGCTACCTCCGCCCCTGCCGCTTCGACGACGTGGTGCAGATCAACGTCGCCATCTCGGAATTCCGTGGGGTTCGTTTGGTCGTTTCCTATGAGATGATCAATACGACCACGGGCGAGCTGGCCTGCACCGGCGCCTCTCAGCACTGCTTCACGGATCAAACCGGCAAGCCGATCATTCTGAGAAAGCAGTATCCCGACGTCGACGCGGTACTCCGCACTTCTGTACAGAATGCGTGAAACAGCGAAACAGCACAGGCAAGCTTGAAGCATTGTCTGTGCTGTTATTCATCGGGCGTATATTTTATGATGTCCGCAGGCGTACATCCGAGGAGATTGCAGATGTCGTTCAGGGTTGCCATTGTGATATTTCGGTTGTGTTTCAACGCATCAAGCGTCCCCTTGCTAAAGGCGTGTTCCTTGATGAGCGTGTAGGTTGAAATCTTCTTTTTCTTCATTGTCTCCCAGAGCGGATCATAGGTTATCATGCAACCACCTCTGAAACTCATTATAAGCTAGGTATTCATACTTGACTATACCCGAGAAAATGGGTATGATTTGTTATCATCCCCATTGAAGAAGGAGAAATGTATGGATACAGAAATCTATCGGAAAAAGTATTATCGACTTTTTAATGCTGCAACAGATGCAATTGCCGTTCTGGAGTCTGAAGGAGAAATGACTGCAAAAGTCGTTTTGATGCAGGCGCAAAGGACAGTGGAAGAGATGTTTCTTGACGCCGACTCTGAAGATAGAAACACAATCGAGGCATCCGAGAGCAAGAAAAGGATTGACACTGAACTGTTTTTCTGATACAATACCGACATCAATCGAATACGCGCTATGAACGGAAAGAGTACCCGTGCAGGACTGCGACAGAGAGCCATCGTCGTCGGCTGGAAGCGAAGGCGGCAGAGCCCGTGGGGAAGTGCGTCCGCGAGCGCAGGGGAGACCCCGTGAGGCCGCGTCAGTGCCGGAGCAAAAAGCAGAGTGGAACCGCGATTATTCGCCTCTGGATCTTGAATCCGGAGGCGTTTTGATTTCTGCCGATAGGAGGATTCTTTATGTACCTGTACAACTCACTCACGCGCAAAAAGGAACCGTTTGTTCCCAACCATCCCGAGCTTGTGAAGATGTATACCTGCGGACCGACGGTCTATCACTACGCCCACATCGGCAACCTTCGCACCTATATGATGGAGGACGTGCTGGAGAAATACCTGCGGTATCAGGGCTACAACGTCAAGCGCGTCATGAACATCACCGACGTGGGTCATCTGTCCTCTGACGGCGACACTGGGGAGGACAAGATGCTCAAGGGTGCGAAACGCGAGCACAAGACCGTCATGGAAATCGCTAAGATGTACACCGACGCCTTTTTCGAGGACT
>CACXHI010000049.1 GCA_902767395.1 Oscillospiraceae bacterium | reverse complement strand
GGTCGAAAACACGCAGACGCGTGTTCCGCCGAAGTCGGGGCGCAGTCGGACGGTTCCGGGCAAGCCTGCACCCGGGCCGAGCTGGTTCGCCTGCTGTGGCAGGCGGTCGGCAGCCCGCACCCGAACGGCGCGGGCTGCCCCTTCCCGGACGTGAAGAATGATCCGGCGCTCCTCTGGGCTACGGAGCAGGGCGTCGTCGAGGACGGCGCGTGCTTTGCTCCGAATCGAAACGCGACGCGCGCCGAGGCCGCACAGCTTGTCTACCGCGCCTGTCTGCGTCTGGGCGGTTCTGTCTGACATGCCGGACGGCGTGTGTGCGCCCGGGCCGACGCGAGGAAGGGGGGACTACCGTGAACATCTATGCAGCCGCCTCGCTGTTTGCCGTGCTGATTCTGCTCTATTGGACGATCTCCGAGGTCTTCACCGTGCTGTTCCGCCTGATCGGACTGCCGGAGGAAAAGGCGCGGTTTCAGGTGGTCTCTCTCCTGACCGGCGCGGGCTTTACCACGCGCGAGAGTGAAATGATTCTCTCCTCCCATTCGCGCCGCCGCCTGGCGCGCATTACCATGCTGTTCGGCTACGTGTTTAACATCACCTTCGTCTCCGCGGTGGTCAACGTTTTCGTCTCCATCAAGCTTCGCAACCTCGGCAGCTCCGTGTTCAGTCTGATGATTCCCATGGCGGCCATCGCCACGGTGTTTGCCATCACAAGAGCGCCGCGCGTTCGCAAGAAAATCGAGGGCAAGATCGAGCAGCTGGCAAACCGATTCGGCGGCGTCAAGAATCAGAATGGCGTGATCCGCATCGACCAGATCGGGCCGCAGACGATTGCCCGTGTGACGCTCAACTACGTCCCGGAGGAGCTTCGGAACAAAACGCTGTCCGCCATGAAGCTCAAACCCGCCCGGAATATTCTGGTGCTGACGGTCGAGCGGGCGGATCACAGCGTCGAGCAGCCCAACGCCCATACGAAATTCCAATACGGCGACCGGGTCACGGTATTCGGAGATTACCGGCAGATCTGCAAGGTCTTTGAGGCAAAGGAGCGCTTTACCGACGGTTAAGGAGGAGATACAATGCAAGACAAACGCTTGGAATGGACCGTGCGCGACACAGAAGCCGTGCTTCATACGCCGGTGCTGGACGTGATGAAGCAGCGGGAGGTCTCCGAGGCGGGGCCGTCCGGCGATTACGTCGCGATCCGCTGCCCGGATTGGGTCATGGTGATTCCCGTGCTGGGCGACAGCTTCGTGCTGGTGCGCCAGTGGCGGCACGCGGCGAGACGGATTACCGTGGAGTTTCCAGGCGGCGTGCGCGACGGCGCGGAGGACCCCGCCGAGACAGCCGCGCGGGAGCTTTTGGAGGAGACCGGCTTTCGGGCCGGGAGGCTGACCCTGCTGGGGGCGTGCAGTCCGAATCCCGCCCTGTTTTCCAATACCTTCCACTGCTATCTGGCGGAGGAACTGACCGCGACCGGGGCGCAGCATTTGGACGCGGATGAGGTTCTGGCCTATGAGACGCGCCCCATCCGTGAGGTGCTCGACGCCTTCGGCAGCCCGGAATTCTCCCATGCCCTGATGGGCACTGCGTTGGCGTTTTATCTGCGAAGCCGAAAATAATTGGCCTGCGCGGGGGAATCCCGGAAAAAATGTGCGAAAACAGCCGTATTTTGCGTAAAAATTTGTGTATTTTCTGCACACCATTTCCTGTTTTTCTTCTTGCAAATTCTTGGGAAATGACTATAATAGTACTGCAAAAAATGAGTCATTTTCTGGAGGCGCGTTTATGAAAAGCATGATGAAGAAGCTCCCGCTGATTCTGCTCGGCAATTTGCTGCTGGCGGTGTGTATCTCCCATTTCGTGGTCCCGTCAGGGATGATTTCCGGCGGTGTGACCGGTATGGCGCTGGCGCTGCACCACGTGTTCCCCGGCGTTCCGCTGGACGTGTTTATTTGGGGCTTCTGCCTGCTGTTTCTTGCGGCCGGGTATTTCTTCTTGGGCAAGGAATTTGCGCTGACGACCTTGATCAGCTCCGTGGCCTACCCCTTGTTCTTCAGTCTGCTGACCCGCGTTTCCGCGTCTTATCTGCCCCTGACCACGGACATCACCCTCTGCTCCGTCTATGCCGGCCTGACCTTCGGCCTTGGCGCCGGTCTGGTCATCCGCTGCGGCGCCTCCACGGGCGGCTCCGACGTGGTTTCCATGATCCTGAACCGGAAGGCTGGCCTGCCGATTTCTCCCGTGTCCTATGCGATGGAGGCCTTCTTCCTCTGCACGCAGATTCCCTTTGCGGCGGACGCCGAGAAGGTCCTTTACGGTCTGCTCTTTGTCCTGATTTATTCGATCACGCTGGAAAAGACGATTTTCTTCGGCACCGGCAAGGTGCAGATTTCGATCTACTCGGCGGCCTATGAAGCGATCAATCAGCTTATTATCTCGACGATGGATCGAGGCAGTACCCTGTTCAAGATCAAGGGCGGATTCTCCGGCGAGGAGACGTGGGTCGTCGAGACTGTCATTCCCAAGCGTTCGCTGTTCTCCTTCCGCGAGAAGATCCTTGCCATTGACCCCAAGGCCTTCGTGGTCGTCAATCCGATCTCCGAGGTCAACGGGCGCGGCTTTACAATGAACAAGAATACGAAGTAGCTCCCTCCCCGCACGGCCGATCCGGCCACGGAAGGGGAGCAATCAAACGGGCGTGACCGCGCGGTCACGCCCGTTTGATTGCTCCTGTTATGAAATGACTGCACCCGGCTGCGTCTGTCCGGGATTGAACGTCGCAAAGAACCAATTCTTCTCCGGCTTCAGCGGTCTGGATGTCAAGAGGTCGGTTTCCTCCCAAATCGCGACCTCCTCGATCCACGGCAGGGAGCAGAGTGTGGCGGTGATGGAGCGCAGCGTCAGCGCACGCTGCTCCGCATCCTGCGGAAGCAAATCGCGCGGAAGCATGACAAGACACTGGACGCCGTCCGTGCTGACCGAGAGCGGCGCAAGGGAATTGGACAGGGGATTGGCCAGTCCGTTTTGAGAGGCCCGGTTGATCAGCGTCATCAGCAGGGCCGTCTCCTTGGAAACGCCGCGGGCCTTCGTCCGAACCGTGAGCCGGTGCAGCAGAGGCTCCTGCGGATCGGGAAGACAGAGCACACCGGTGAATTCGCCCAACTCCTCGCGCACCGGTCCGACAACGGCGTCGTCCAGCGACAGCGGCTGCGAGAGATCCAAAAAGGTGTAGCGCTCGAGCATCCGGCCCTGCGAAAGAATCTGCACCTGCGTAATGCCGTCAAGCTCACAAAGGGTGTTGACCACGCTGAGAACGGCAAGCTGTTCCGCCTGCTCTGTTTTCGGGCGGTTGTTATAGAACTCGCCGTTAAAGTCTACGGTGCAGACGCCGTCCGAGACGCTTGCGTCCTGAACCGCCGTGCCGGGAGGAAGCGCGGATTTCATTCCGGCGGATTTCGGCCCGGACAACAGCAGCTCCAGCGCCTTCGCCGGAAGCTCGTTTTTCGGTACAGGGGCGATCTTTTGCTTCTCGGTCAAAAGCAGACTTCCGGAGTCGTCGCTGTAGTAGAGCGTCAGCTCAATGGCTTCCGGCGTCTCGCCGGTGTCAAAAAGCGCGAGATCCTTCTGCGTGAGCGTCAGCTCGTCCACCACGCCGTTGGGGTTGGTAATTTGAAAGGAAACCTCGTGAACACCGTCCAGTTCCAGCGCGGTCTTGGCAAGACATGCACAGCTTAGCGCTTCGTCAAACTCCGCAGAGGATTCCCTGCTTCGTTTGAGTCGAAACGAGATCGTACCGCCCTTGGTACGGGAAACAGAATCCAACTCCGTATCCGGGGAAATCGGGAGAATCAGATCCTCGCTGCGCGGTCCCTCAAAGTAGAGACGGAACAACTCCAGAT
This sequence comes from Oscillospiraceae bacterium, assembly GCA_902767395.1. Lineage (GTDB taxonomy): Bacteria > Bacillota > Clostridia > Oscillospirales > Oscillospiraceae > JAFRPC01. Next base: position 369 of record CACXHI010000049.1, on the reverse strand, counting down.
CCGTATAGGTTTTTGACCCGAGGTCGCGGAGCTCTGCGCGGATAATCCCGTCCTCCACGGTGAAATCCGTCTGCGCGGTGCGGTAGTAAAAGCGCACCGGCTGCACCATGATTTCCGACTGCGGCGTCGCGGTGCAGGCGGAGAGCAGAAGAAGCCCGGCCAGAAGCAGAAGCCAGAGACGTTTCATTTTGCCGCTTCCTCCTTTCCCGTACAGGCCGGGAAGCAGAGGTGGAAGCATGTGCCGCCCTGCTGTCCGTTGCCGACGGTGATCGTCCCGCCGTTGCGCAGAACCATGTCGTGAACGATGGACAGGCCGAGACCGGCGCCGCCTGCCTTGCGGGAGCGCGCCTTGTCCACCCGGTAGAATCG
>CACXHI010000048.1 GCA_902767395.1 Oscillospiraceae bacterium | reverse complement strand
GTTTTCCCGCCATGTGTACCATCGTGCGCGCCTCGATGGACTTCATCTTGGTGAAGGTCTCATACAAGACCTCGGTGCGGGACTCCAGCTCGGAGCGCGTGAAGATTTTATACTTCTCAAACAAAGCGACGTTTTCCTCCCGATTCAGCACCGGAATGGCGTCCACCATATTCCGCAGGTTCGGCAGGCCGCGCCGCTCAGCCTCGGCAAGCCATTCCTGACTGTAACCGTCGCCATTGAAAATGATTCTCTTATGGCTGCGCATATTGCGGGCAATTAAATCGTTGAGCGCCGTCTGAAAATCCGCCGCCTGCTCCAGCTCGTCGGCAGCCTTCGCAAAGGCGTCCGCCACAATGGTATTGAGCACGGTGTTGATCCCTGCGATGGAGTCGCTGGAGCCGACCGCGCGGAACTCAAACTTGTTGCCGGTGAAGGCAAAGGGAGAGGTTCGATTGCGGTCCGTTGCGTCCTTCATAATCACAGGCAGGGTGGACACGCCCGCGTCAAGCCAGCCCGCAGCAATGCTCGCCGCTGCAGAGCCGTGGGCGCAAATCTGATCCACCAGATCGTCCAGCTGACTGCCGAGGAAGATGGAGATAATCGCAGGAGGCGCTTCATCCGCGCCAAGGCGCTCATCGTTGCCGACGTTTGCGGCGGCGTTGCGAAGCAGATCGGCGTGGTCGTCCACCGCCTGCATAATGCAGGAGAGCACCAAAAGGAATTGCAGATTCTCATTGGGCGTCTCGCCGGGGTCCAGCAGATTCTCTCCGGTATCGGTAGAAATTGACCAGTTGTTGTGCTTGCCCGAGCCGTTGACCCCGGCGAAGGGCTTTTCGTGGAGCAAGCAAACAAGCCCGTGCCTGGTGGCAACCCGCTTCATGGTTTCCATTGTCAGCTGATTCTGATCCACGGCGACGTTACAGGTGGTATAGATCGAAGCCAACTCATGCTGCGCCGGCGCAACCTCGTTGTGCTGGGTCGTGGCTGGGATTCCAAGCTTCCAAAGCTCCAGATTCAAGTCCCGCATAAAGCCGCCAATCCGCTCGCGGATCACGCCGAAATACTGATCCTCCAGCTCCTGACCCTTGGGCGCCGGTGCGCCGAAGAGGGTTCGCCCGGTATAGATCAGGTCGCGCCGCAGCAAATAGCGCTCCTTGTCCACGATAAAGTATTCCTGCTCCGGGCCGACGGAGGGCGTCGCTTTCCGGGCAGCGGTGTTGCCAAAGAGACGGACGATCCGAAGCGCCTGCTCGGAAATGGCCTCCATGGAGTGCAGGAGCGGCGTCTTGTTGTCCAGCGACTCGCCGGTATAGGAGACAAAAATGGTCGGAATGCAGAGAATTTTTCCGGCAGACATCTCCTTGATGAAGGCAGGCGAGGTAATATCCCACGCGGTGTAGCCGCGTGCATAATGTGTGGCGCGCAGGCCGCCCGTGGGGAAGGATGAGGCGTCCGGCTCACCCATAATCAGCTGCCGTCCGGTCAGGCGCAGGATCGTCTTGCCCTCCCGGGGATAGGTCAGGAAGGAGTCGTGCTTCTCGGCGGTAATGCCCGTCAACGGCTGGAACCAATGGGTATAATGCGTGGCTCCCTTCTCAACCGCCCAGTCCATCATCGTTTTCGCAACCACGTCGGCTGTCTTGAGCGAGATGCGCCCGCCGTTTTCCAGCACATGGCGCACCTCCCGATAGGCGTCGTCCGGCAGACGCTGGCGCATGACGCTCTCGCTGAACACGTTGGAGCCAAATACGTCGGTGATTTTCAAATCAGATTCCACCTTTCTGCTGATATTATTTCACATTTTTAGTAAATATACATGATCGAAGCCGAAAAAGCAAGCATCTCGGGAATACTTTTTGATTCTTTTGGGAAATCTTGCTTAGAGGTGATCTTATGACCATTACCCTGATCCGAACAGCTATGCTCTACGGGCTGTTGATTCTGTCGGTGCGACTGATGGGCAAACGGCAGGTTGCGGAAATGGAGCCGGCTGAGTTCGTCGTCACGATGCTGCTGGCAAATCTTGCCGCCGTCCCCATGCAGGACAACGCTCTGCCCCTGATCTCGGGCGTGGTTCCCATATTTACGGTACTGGCGTTGGAGTTAATTCTGGCAGTGCTGTCCATGAAGTTTCTTCCTCTGCGGCGAATGCTCTGCGGCGTCCCGACAATGCTGATCCGGGACGGGGTGATCGACCAGAAGGCGCTGTCGGTTTCCCGCGTCAGTCTGGACGAGTTAGAGCAAAAGCTGCGGGAGAAAGACGTCTTCGATTACGCGCAGGTCGCCTTTGCGATTCTGGAAACAGACGGGGAACTCACCGTGATGCCTTACTCCCGATACCAGAGTGCCACCCGCGAGGACGTCGGCGCGGATCTCTCCCCTGCCGGACTCTACTACAACGTTATATCTGACGGTGTTGTGCTGACCGACAATCTGCGCGTGGCTGGGCTGGACAAGCGTTGGCTGCGCGCCGCGTTGAAGCAGCGCGGCTGCCGCGCCGGAGACGTATTCCTTCTGGCCGTCGATCGGGATGGAAACACGCGTTTTGTGAGAAAGGAGCAGCGATGAAATACTTTTATCTCGGCATATTCATTCTTTGTATGCTGATCTGCGTGTGCTGGTTCAGCCAGCGGGAGATCGAGCTGCGCACCGACGCCGTCGCCGCGCCGCTTGAGGAAGCGCTCAGCGCCGTCAAGCAGTCGAACTTCGCTCACGGTAGGAGTCTTCTGGCGGACGGTGCGGAAATCTGGTCACAGCACGAGGGCTTTCTGGCTTCTTTGATGAGTCACAGCTATACGCGGGAGGTGGACGAAGCGCTGGCAACCCGGGAGGTAGTCCCGGATTCGGATCTAAGACGCTTTCTGGCGCGGCTTTTACACGCCGTACGGACCATCTCGGAGGTAGACAAGCCGCTTTGGCGGAACATTTTCTGAACACCCTTCTCGCACCCGAAAATGCGAGGGGCCGGCCATTGGCCGGTTCCTCGCATTTATACGTCCGAAGAAAAATGAAAATCAAGGCGCAGTTTGCTCCGCAGTTTCCGGTTGCAGTGAAGACAACTTGTAGAGGAAGGTCACGGTCTGCGCACGGGTGCAGACTGCTTTCGGGCTGAACGTATCCGCACTCGTCCCGGCGGTGATTCCGTTTTCCACAGCCCAAAGCACCGGCTTGTAGAAGTAGTCCTTTTTGCGCACGTCCTCGAACGGACACACTGTACTCATGGGCTCGGGGCGACCGACCGCATTCCAGAGGAAGGTTACGATCTCGGCGCGCGTGCATTGCGCCTTCGGTCCAAAGCTGGTGGGCGTCTTGCCGGCTGTAATGCCATTCTGGACTGCCCAGAGTACAGGCATGTAGTAATAGTTCTTTGTTTTGACGTCCCGGAAAGGCATTTCGGTTTCTTCCGGGGCGGGACGGTCTAACGCGCTCCAGAGAAAGGTCACGACCTCCGCGCGCGTGACCGTGTCCTTCGGAGCAAAGGTGTTGGGGGTCTTGCCCGCCGTGATCCCGTTGAAAAATGCCCAGTCGATCGGCTCGTGCGCCCAGTTGCTCACCTTGGGCATATCCACAAAGACCTCGCTCGCACAGCGCTCCGCAGTCTTCGTTTCCCCACAGCGGGTGCAGGTGTAGATCGCTGCGCCGCCATGCTGTCCCTCGACGGGCTCGCTCAGCACCTCGGTCAACGTCCATGCGTGACCGAGTGCGGAAATCGCAACGTCCTTTGTTTCCTGTTTGCAGAGCGTACAGGTATAACGAAGCGTTCCCTTGCGGGTGCAGGTGGGCTCCGCAACCACAACGCCTGCGTCAAAAACGTGTTTGCCCGTCGGCGTCATGGTCTCGTCATGGGTGGTCCCGCAGTTGACACAGGTATAACGGCAGACGCCGCTCTCCACGCAGGTCGGCTGCTTGACGACGGTTCCCTCGTCCCAAATATGAAGATTACAGGCTTTGTACCCCGTCAGGCCCAAATCCGAAAGCGTGTATCCGCCCTCATAGATCGCGGCACGGGTGAATTCCAGCACATAAGGCAGGATATTATTCAGCGTTTGGAGCATATCGTTTTTGATGCCGGTATTGCCTTCATATTCGGCAAAGGCCTTGAACGGTGCTCCGTTGTAGCTGGCGGTCACGTTGACCGTTCCGTTCGTGTTCTGGCTGTCGTAGAACAAGACGTAGGCCTGATAGGGCAGCTGCATCGCAGGGGTCAGAACCAAGGAGATTTCCACGCCGTCGTTAAAGATCGAGAGTGTAATGATCTCTTGCTGGGAGTAGTAGAAGATCCCATAGAAGGTCGAGTTGTCGCTGCTGACGGACACGGTCGAATAATAGCATCCGATTTCCTCGTTATACGTGTCCTGCATGGCAACGTTCTTGAGATAATTGTAGACGTCGCCGCGGGAGGCCGCGCTGACTGGCACGGCAAGGGTGCCCATCAAAAGGATGAGGGCAAGCACCAGGCTCAGGATTTTTGTTTTCATTTCTGGTTCCTTTCTTCAATTCATTACGCGTTGGCTTCCATGACGGATTCCTCTTTGGTGCGTCGCAGCCATTATACCATTAATTCCTGATAATCGCAATGTTTTTCGGAAAAAAGATTGTCTGGAATTGCTTGTTTTGTAACGGTTCAGCCCATCCCGTAGTGGCCGCTGAGCGCCGCAGCCTCACCCTGCGTCTACAAAACGCATCCGATCTATGCGACGTTCTGGCCGATGTGGTCATCGGCCAGAACGGAAAAGGTCAACTTTTCTCTGTCGCGTTCCACTACGGTTCCAAGGACTGAACTGTTACCTCATTTCTTGCCCAGCAATGCGTACAGGAAGGTCACGACCTGACCTCTCGTGCATGTCTGGTTGGGGCCGAAGTGGGTGGCGTCCACGCCGCTGGTGATGCCGTTCTGATTGGCCCAGTGTACGGCCTTGTAGTACCAGCTGCTCTTCTTCACGTCCTTGAACGGATTGTTCCCATCCTTCGGCGTGGGCTTGCCGCTCATGGCCCAAAGGAAGGTGACCACCTGTGCCCGGGTGCATTCGCCGGTGGGCTGGAAGTGGGTCGCGTCCATGCCGCTCGTGACCCCGTTCTGGAAGGCCCAGAGCACCGGCTTGAAGTAATACTTGCTCTTTTTCACGTCCACGAAGGGATTGTTGGAAATCGCTTCGGTTCTCGTTTCTCCACAGCGGCGGCAGGTGTAGGTTCGCACGCCCTCTCCCTCTGCCGAAGGCTCGACCGTGACCACACCCTCGTCCCAATCGTGGCCAAGCGCGTCCACGGTACGGGTTTCCTTCACACTGCAACGACTACAGACGCGGTAGTCCTCGCCGGGCTTTGTACAGGTCGGGACCGTCCGGGTCTTCCACGTACCAAAGTTGTGACCAAGTGCGGGAGAGGTTTGCACATGTTCCGTGCTCAGAACCGCCTCACAGCGCTGGCAGCGCGTTACCAGATCATAGCCGCCCGCTTCGGTACAGGTGGCTTCCACAACGTTCTCCTGTACCGGCTCGCCGGGATTGTGCCCCAGTGCGTCCACGGTACGGGTGTCCTCCGCGTCACAACGGCTGCAGGTGCGATAGTCCTCGCCGGGTTCCGTACAGGTCGGAGCCGTCCGAGTCTGCCACGGGCCGTAGTCGTGGCCGAGAGGATCCGTTGCAAAGTGTTCGCTTTCCAGAATCTCATTGCACCGCTGGCAGCGGATCACCATGTCATAGCCGCCGGGTTCCGTGCAGGTCGCTTCGACAATGTTCTCCTGCGCGTACTCACCGGGAGCATGGCCCAGTGCGTCCACGGTGCGAGTGTCCTCCGCGTCACAACGGCTGCAGGTGCGGTAGTCCTCGCCGGGTTCCGTACAGGTCGGAGCCGTCCGAGTCTGCCACGGGCCGTAGTCGTGGCCGAGAGGAGGCGCGGTTTCCACATGCTCCGAGGTCAGAATTTCAGAGCAGCGCTGGCAGCGCGTCACCAGATCATAGCCCGCGCCAGTGGTGCAGGCAGCTTCGACGAAGTTCTCCTGTGCGGCATTGCCTGGAATGTGCCCGAGCGCCGATTCGTCCACCTCATAGGAATCATCGCAGAACAGGCAAGTGTATACCACGTGCGCGGCCGAGGTACATGTGGGAAGCACATCACCGTTTTCATAGACGTGCTTGTGGAATGCGTGAATCACAGACGGATTAGACGGATCAATTTCATAGAAAATTGTGGGAGCGCCATGCTCTGTCACGTACCAAATGATCGTATTGTCCTTCACAATCGGCTTGCAGTCCGAAATCTTTGCAGTTTCATCGGAGTAGATGTCTGTGATCCGGTTGCCGCTGCCGTCCAAGAAGTAGTAACGCAGGACATTGTCCTCTGTCCACATCAGCAGGAAGCAATCGTCGGAGTACTTGACCAGATGCGGTGTGGAAACCTGCACTTCCACTTCTGATTTGTTTTCAAAGCTTGTGATCCATTTGAAGCTTGTACCGCTTGTGGTGAAGTCTGTTTTCTTTGTTACAGACAAGAAAATGTTCCTTTGTCCATCAAAACTAATTGTCCCGTCCTGCAAAATGGAGTTCCCGGCGACGAGGTAACTGCCGGAAGAACACTCGAAGCCGCCGACAGAAGCGCCGGTGTCGTTTTTTCCAATACCACCGTAAAACGAAAGAATCGAAATCCGCTCCATGTCGCGAGACAGCAAAACGGCGCGGGGATATCCGTCTCCATGCTGTACTGTCAGAATGGCCCCGTCG
>CACXHI010000047.1 GCA_902767395.1 Oscillospiraceae bacterium | reverse complement strand
CAGGCAAAGGCGATATTCTCTGGAAACCGTATCTGCAAAAGAGGCTAAGAATCGACGGCATCCGGGGTGGAAAACACCTAGGCAGTCGGCAACGGATAGGCAGCGGATTACAGTGCGGACTAAGTGGCAATCGGGTACTGTGTCTGGCAACGTCACAGCACAGGCATGAAAAGGGAACTGCTCGCTCGGCGACGGCGGGTTGCCTGTGGGGAAAGCCAACCCGACCTATGCCGCAAGATTTACGCTGCGTATTGCCACCAATTAGAAGGAAACTCAGAGGGAATTATTCTTGAAAACCAAACAAGAAACAAGCGAGTCAAGCGGGGAGAAACGAAGCGAAAGGCACCGAAAAGCCGGCGGCTGTGGAAGGGCGAACTCTCGGATTCGCTGGCTGATTACCATTTTTGTCTTAGCATTGGGCATTTCCGCCGCGTTTTCTCTCCTATCGCAGGAGCTTTTGAGCCAGACCTCTCTGCTCGGAGCATTTGCGGTGCTGCTGGCAATCATCGGGATCGGAATCCTTTTTGATTTGCTCGGCGTTGCGGTGACTGCCGCCGAGGAAAAGCCCTTTCATTCTATGGCTGCGCGGAAGGTTCCGGGCAGCACAGAGGGAATCTGGCTGCTGCGCAACGCCAGCAAGGTTTCCTCGGTTTGCAACGACGTGGTTGGAGATATCTGCGGTATCATCTCCGGTACGGCCGCTGCGGTGATTGCAATTGAAGCATGGAACAGCTCGCAGGTCGTGTCGCAGCGGGTGCTGCAGCTCGTCCTGTCCGCGTTGGTCGCTGCGCTGACAATTCTCGGAAAGGCGTTCTGTAAGCAGCTCGCTCTTGACAATTCCACCGCGATTGTTCACGGAGCCGCCAAGCTGATCTGGCGGAGTAAGCGATTATTTAAGGGAAAGCAAAAGAGAAAAAAATGAACGAACAATTCCAATTCCCGCATCCAGAGGAGCTTCGGTGCCTTGACGAACCTGCGCTGAAAGCCTTATGTCAGCGGATTCGGGATTTTTTGATCACAAGCGTTTCTCAAACAGGAGGGCATTTGGCCTCCAACCTCGGTGTGGTGGAGTTGACTGTCGCCATTCATCGAGTGTTTGATACGCAGCGAGACCGGATTGTTTTCGACGTCGGCCACCAGTCCTACGTTCATAAGCTGTTGACCGGGCGCGCGGACCGTTTTCCGACCCTCCGAAAGCTGGACGGTCTGGCAGGCTTTCCAAAGCCATCAGAGAGCGTTCATGACGCTTTTATTGCCGGACACGCATCCAACTCTGTCTCCGTTGCGCTGGGAATGGCGCGTGCGAGAACGCTGGCAGGGGGGGACTACAGCGTTGTTGCCCTGATGGGCGACGGAGCGCTCACCGGCGGTCTTGCTTACGAAGGACTCAACGACGCTGGTTCCAGCGGGGAGCCTTTGATCGTCATTCTCAATGACAACGGAATGTCCATCACGCCGAACGTCGGCGGCATGGCAAAGCACCTGTCGAATATTCGCAGTAAGCCGAGTTATTTCCAGATCAAAAAGGTCTGGCGCAACGCAACCAAAACCACTGCTGTCGGCAGAAGTCTGTATCGCGGCGTTCACCACATCAAAGAAGGACTCAAAAAACGGTTGATCAGCTCCAACACCTTCAACGACATGGGGTTTGAATACTTCGGCCCGGTGGACGGGCATGATGTGAGCAAGCTCACTTGGCAGCTTCAGCAGGCCAAGGAGCTGCGCAAGCCAGTTATACTGCACGTCATTACGCAAAAGGGGAGGGGCTATCCGCCCGCCGAGCAGAATCCCGATCTCTTTCACGGCGTCGGCTCCTTTAATCCGGCTGTCGGCGTGACGAAGAGCTCGAAGATCACGTTTTCCGATACCTTTGGGCAAGCGTTGGCCGCGCTTGCCGCGCAGGACGAACGCATCTGCGCCATTACTGCCGCCATGCAGAGCGGAACCGGCTTGAATCAGTTTGCTGCATCCTTCCCGGAGCGCTTTTTCGACGTTGGAATTGCCGAAGGCCACGCGGTTGCGATGGCAGCCGGACTCGCAAAACAGGGAATGTGTCCCGTCGTGGCGCTCTACTCTACTTTTCTACAGCGTGCTTTCGATATGCTGATCCATGACGTGGCAATTCTCGGCCTGCATGTGGTGTTTGCCGTGGATCGGGCCGGGCTCGTCGGGGCGGATGGGGAAACCCATCACGGCGTTTTCGACGTCGGCTTTCTGCGGCAGGTTCCCGGTATGCAGATTCTCTGCCCTTCGAGCCAGAAGGAGCTTGCCGTCATGCTTAAACACGCAATCTATGAGATGACGGGTCCTGTAGCCGTTCGCTATCCGCGAGGCGGCGACGGAAGCTTTACGGAAGTCGCCCAAGCGCCGATCCTCCGTACCGGGAGCGATATCACCCTCTGCGGCTACGGAACCACCGTCAACGATTTGTGCGAAGCGGCGGAACTTCTGCACCGGTCTGGAATTGAGGCGGAGGTGGTAAAGCTGAATCAGGTATTTCCGCCGGATTCCGCGTGGAAGGCTTCTGTCCGTAAAACCGGCGCATTTCTGATGGTCGAAGAGTGCCCCGCACATGGAGGAATCTTTGACGTACTTGCTGCCGATCCGTGGATGACTGGCGTTCGCTGCCGGTGTCTTGATCTCGGCGCAGGGTTTGTTTCGCACGGTGCTTGCGAAGAGCTGCGCCACAGGGCGGGAATCGATCCGCAGCATATTTTTGACACAGCCGTTGCGCTGCGAAAGGGGGACTGCGTATGAAGCAAAAAGAGCGACTGGACGTGCTTCTGACAGAGCATGGCTACGCAGAATCCCGCTCCAAGGCGCAGGCTCTGATTATGGCAGGGCTCGTCTACGTAGACGGACAGAAGATCGACAAGCCGGGCTTCTCCGTTGAAGCGGCACAGCACGTTGAGGTACGAGGCGCAGCCTGTCCCTACGTCAGCCGCGGGGGCCTGAAGCTGGAAAAAGCGCTTCGGGATTTCGGTGTGGATGTCACGGATTTCGTTTGCTCCGATTCCGGCGCCTCCACCGGCGGTTTCACCGACTGCCTGCTCCAGCAGGGAGCGCGGAAGGTCTTTGCCATTGACGTCGGCTACGGGCAGCTCGCATGGAAGCTCCGCAGCGATCCTCGCGTGGTTTGCATGGAGCGCACGAACATTCGCAATCTGACCCCTGCGGATCTGGGTGAAGCGCTGGATCTGTCTGTGATCGACGTATCTTTTATTTCGCTGAAACTGGTGCTTCCTGTGATTTTTACCCTGCTCAAGCCCGAAGGACAGGTGCTTTGCCTGATTAAGCCGCAGTTTGAAGCAGGGAAAGAGAAGGTCGGGAAGAAGGGCGTTGTGCGGGATCCTTCCGTGCATCGGGAGGTTTTGGAATCCTTTATGGAGTCTGCCTCGACGCTCGGCTTCACGCTGAAGAACCTGACCTTTTCACCGGTCAAGGGGCCGGAGGGCAACATCGAGTTCTTAGCGCATTTGAGCAAGTTGCCCGGCGAGCCTGTCCGTCCGGATGCCGCGGAGCTGGTTCGGCAGGCACACGTCGCACTGGACGTCGGAAAGGGGAAATCGGAATGAACAAGGTCGTTATGACCCCAAATCCCTATCGGGATCGAGACTTCTCCTGTGTCCGGGAGGCGAAACGGATTCTGGAATCCGTCGGCGTTGAAGTTAAGGTCTGTCTGGCCTTCGAGGTGGACAGCAGCTTTGCCCTTCCTCCCACCGTTCCGCTGAGCGACTTGCAGGAGGAACTGAAAACTGCGGAGGCCGTGATCTGCTTTGGCGGAGACGGCACCATCCTTCACACCTCCAAATTTGCCATGCGCCGAAGTCTTCCGATTTTGGGCGTCAATATCGGCACGGTTGGATTCATGGCGGAGTTGGAGGCCGGAGAAATGGCACAGCTTTCCCGTCTTGCCACAGACGATTATACCATCGACGAGCGCATGACCATCTTCGTCCGTCTGATTCATGAGGGGCGGGTGATTTACCGTGACAATGCGCTCAATGACGCAGTCGTTACCAAGGGCGCTGTGGCGAGAGTCATTCAAACCGCCGTCTTCTTGGATGGCGTTGAGGCAATGAATTTTTCCGGCGACGGCTTGATTGCCGCTACCCCCACGGGTTCCACGGCCTATTCCATGTCCGCAGGCGGGCCGATTGTGGAGCCGCAGGCCGACAATATCATTCTGACGCCGATCTGCGCGCACAATCTGCGTTCACGGAGCCTGATCGCTTCCCCGCACCGCCGCATTGAAATCCAGATTGGGCGCGTCAATCGACGCAACGCCTTTTTGTCCGTTGACGGAGGAAAATCGCTCCGTGTTTACGGCGGTGACAGGATCCTGCTGGAAGCAGGCAATCAAAAAACAAAACTTTTGAAGCTCAAGGACACCACGTTCTTTGATATTATCAATTCAAAACTCAACCAATAAACAGAAATGAGAGGGAGCCTTATGAAATCTCAAAGACAAACGAAAATTCTAGAGATCATCGCGTCCAAGGACATCGAGACTCAGGAGCAGCTTCTCGAGGAGCTGCGTCAGGCCGGATTCCGCAGCACACAGGCCACCATCTCCCGTGACATCAAGGAGCTTCGCATTCTCAAGGATCTTACTGCGATGGGAACCTATCGCTATTCGATCGGGAATAAAGAAACCTCCGGCGCATTTTCCAAT
>CACXHI010000046.1 GCA_902767395.1 Oscillospiraceae bacterium | reverse complement strand
CCGAGCAGGCCATCGACCTGAACGAGACGAAAAACCGCGTCCGCGGCAAGGAAGGAACCGACGTCACTCTGACGGTCTCCCACAACGGCGAGACGCGGGAGGTGACCATCACCCGCGCCACGATCAAGACGGTCAACGTCACCGACGAGCTGCTGGAAAACGGCTTGGCCTATATCCACATTCGCAATTTCGAGCAGGATGCGGGCAAGGACGTGATTGCCGCAGTCGAGCGGGCGCAGGAGCAGGACGCGAAGGGAATCATTTTCGACGTGCGCTTCAACCCCGGCGGATACAAGCATGAGCTGGTCAAGGCCCTTGACTATCTTCTGCCCGAGGGACCGCTGTTCCGCAGTGTGGACTATGAGGGCGAGGAGTCGGTGGACTACTCCGACGCAAGCTTTGTCGATCTGCCAATGGTGGTTCTGGTGAACTACGACTCCTATTCCGCTGCGGAGTTTTTCGCCGCCGCTCTTCAGGAATACGACGCGGCAAAGATTGTCGGCGCGCAGACCTACGGCAAGGGGCGGTTCCAGTCCATGTTCCGTCTGTCGGACGGCTCCGCCGTGAATATTTCCATCGGACAGTATACCACGCCGAAGGGTGTGAGTCTGGTCGGACAGGGCATTACCCCGGATTATCCGGTGGATCTGACCGAGGAGGAGCTGCGCGAGCTGTACTACGGAAAGCTTGACAGGGACAAGGATAAACAATTCCAAAAGGCGATCGAAGTGTTGACAAACTGATCGGCCAATAGTATAATATAGGCCAAATTTAGGCAGAAAGGCGGTTGTTGCATGGCAAAGGAATTTAAGCTGAGCAGAGCCCGGCTCGCGGAGCTGGAACAGGAGCTGCACTATCTGAAAACCACACGGGAGTTGGAGGTCGCGGAGCATCTGAAAGAGGCGCGTTCCTTTGGCGACCTGTCCGAGAACAGTGAATACGATGAGGCAAAAAATGAGCAGGCTCAGCTCTACGGACGCATTGCCGAGGTGGAGAATATTCTGGCACATGCCGTTGTGATCGACGACGAGGAACCCAACGATACGGCTGACCGCGTCGGCTTGGGCAGCGAGGTTCAGATTCGGGACGTGGAAACCGACGAGGTGGAGACCTATCTCATCGTCGGCTCGCAGGAGGCCAACCCCCAAGCCGGGAAGATCTCAGACGATTCCCCGGTTGGACGCGCCATTCTCGGGAAGACTGTCGGCAGCATTGTCGGGGTCGAGGCTCCCGCGGGAACGCTCCAGTTTGAAATTGTCTCCGTGGAGCGCAAGGTCGATTAAAGAGAGAAGTTGGAAGAGAGGAAAGAGGATATGGCAAAGTTTACTCCGCAGTCTGAGCTGCCGATGGTAGATCAGGTGCGTGTTCGACATGAGAAGCTGCAGGCATTGCAGCAGGAGGGGAGAGACCCCTTCCAAATTACCAGATTCGACGTGACCCATCACACGCAGGACGTGAGAGAGCGCTTCGACGAGCTGGAGGAGCAGACCGTCCGGCTTGCGGGTCGAATCATGTCCAAGCGCGGCATGGGCAAGGCGATCTTCTCCGATTTGCAGGATCGGACGGGACGGGTTCAGCTCTATATCAAGGTGGACGAAATGGGCGAGGAAGCCTTTGCAGACTGCCGCAAGCTGGACGTGGGCGATATTGTGGGCGTAGAGGGTGTGGTTTTCCGTACCCAGCGCGGCGAAATCTCCGTGCGTACCCGCTCTGTGACCCTGCTCTCCAAGTCACTGAAGCCCCTGCCGGAGAAGTATCACGGCCTGACCAATACCGATCTGCGCTACCGTCAGCGCTACGTGGATCTGGTGATGAATGAGGACGTGCGGGACACCTTTATCCACCGCTCCAGAATTCTCAGCAGCATTCGCCGCTATCTGGACGCTCGCGGCTTTTTGGAGGTCGAGACTCCTATGCTGGTCACGAATGCAGGCGGCGCGGCGGCCCGGCCCTTTACCACCCACTTTAACGCGCTGGACGAGGACTTCAAGCTCCGCATCTCTTTGGAGCTCTACCTCAAGCGCCTGATCGTCGGCGGCTTGGAGCGGGTCTACGAGATCGGCCGCGTCTTCCGCAACGAGGGCATCGACACCCGCCACAATCCCGAGTTCACCCTGATGGAGCTCTATCAGGCCTACACCGACTATCACGGCATGATGGATCTGACCGAGGACATGTTCCGCCATGTGGCGCAGGAGGTGCTCGGGACGACCACCATCGTCTATAACGGCGTGGAGATGGATCTGTCCAAGCCCTTTGCGCGCCTGACCATGCGCCAGGCTGTCAAGCAGTATTCCGGCGTGGACTTTGACGAGATTCACAGCCTCGAGGAGGCGCGCGCCGCTGCCAAGGCCCACGGCGTCGAGTTTGAGGAGCGCCATGCAAAGGGCGACATTCTCAATCTCTTCTTTGAGCAGTTTGTGGAGGAGAAGCTGCTTCAGCCCACCTTCATTATGGATCACCCGGTTGAGATTTCGCCTCTGACCAAGCGCAAGCCCACAGAGCCGGATTACGTGGAGCGCTTCGAGCTGTTTATGAACGGCTGGGAGATGTGCAACGCCTATTCCGAACTGAACGATCCCGTGGACCAGCGGGAGCGCTTCCGCGCCCAGGAGGAGCTGCTTGCCAAGGGCGACGAGGAGGCCAATACCACGGACGAGGATTTTCTGAACGCGCTGGAGATCGGTATGCCTCCCACGGGCGGCATCGGCTACGGCATCGACCGTCTGTGTATGCTCCTGACCGACTCCGCCGCCATCCGCGACGTTCTGCTCTTCCCCACGATGAAGTCGGTCAAGACCGGCTCGGAGGAGCGAGATGAGAAGCGGGAGGCCGTGGAAACAGGTGTGGAGACAGCTCCTGCGATTGAGGGTGCACCCCTTATTTCCTGCGAGAAGCCCGACTTTTCCAACGTGCAGATCGAGCCGCTGTTCTCCGACGCGATTGACTTCGAGACCTTCTGCAAGAGCGATTTCCGTGCGGTCAAGGTGCTGGCCTGTGAGGCCGTGCCAAAGTCCAAGAAGCTCTTGAAGTTCACGCTCGACGACGGCACCGGCACCCCGCGCACGATTCTGTCCGGCATCCATGCGTTCTATGAGCCGGCGCAACTGGTCGGCAAGACCTGTATCGCCATCGTCAACCTGCCGCCGCGCCCAATGATGGGCATCGAGTCCTGCGGAATGCTGGTCTCCGCCGTCCACAAGGAAGGCGAGGAGGAAAAGCTCCATCTGCTCATGGTGGATCCCCACATTCCGGCCGGCGCAAAGCTCTGCTGATGATTGCCGCGCAGCCCCGCCTCAGCGGGGCTGCGCGATTGCGGAAAATCAAAGCAGGTGGCAAGATCATTCGGCCAAAATCAAAAAAATACATTGACATCTGAGCTTTTTTGTGGTACAATAATCATACCTGTGAAAAAGGGCTCTTTTTTGTGCGCCTTTTTCAGCCGCAGAAGGGGATTCGCACCCCGCTAAATTTTGGATAGCTGCGGTGATACAGGGAGGCAATTAAGGAGGTGCCGTAATGCGCGTAAAGATTACTCTCAGATGTTCCGAATGCAAGCAGAGAAACTACAACTCCATGAAGAACAAAAAGAACGACCCCGACCGGCTCGAGATGAAGAAGTATTGCAGATTCTGCAAGAAGCATACGCTTCACACCGAGACCAAGTAAGCGAAAGGGAGAACAACCATGGCTGAAGTCAAAAAGGAAAACTGGTTCACCAGAAAATGGGCCGGCTTGACGAAATGGTTCCGCGGCATGAAGAGCGAGCTCAAGAAGGTCGTGTGGCCGACATGGTCTCAGGTCCTGAACAACACTCTGGTCGTGATCGTTGTTTCCGTGATTTTCGCGGTGATCATCGGCCTGATCGATTGGTCGGCCTATAGGGGCATCAAAGCCCTGCTCGGCCTGATCGGGTAATCCGGCATGGCAGAGAACGCGCAGTGGTACGTCGTGCAGACCTATTCCGGCTATGAGAATACGGTCAAGGCTACCATCGAAAAGACCATCGAAAACCGTCAGCTTCAGGACGTGCTCTGTGAGGTTGCGATCCCCATGGAGACCGTCACCGAGGTGACGGAGAACGGGCCCAAGACCTACGAGCGGAAGCTGTTCCCCGGCTACGTGTTCATCAAAATGGTGATGAACAGCGAGACCTGGTACATCGTTCGCAACGTCCGCGGCGTTACGGGCTTCGTGGGTGCGAGCAGCACCAATCCCTCCCCTCTGAGCGAGAAGGAGACGATCCAGTGGGGCGTTGAGCGCCATGAGGTCGTCGTGAATTATCAGGTCGGTGACACAGTCCGGATTGCGGACGGTCCTCTGACCTCCTTCACCGGCAGAGTCGAGGCACTGGACATCGACAAAAACAGCGTTCGCGTCGTCGTTTCCATGTTCGGGCGCGAAACCCCGATCGAGCTCGAGCTCGATCAGGTGGAGACCATCTCCGATTGACCCGACTGCCCGTGGGGGCGGTCAGAACGTGGGAGGGGCGCAGTCCCCGCCAAATTACCACTTTTTATTAGGAGGTGCTTTTCATGGCACAGAAAATTACCGGTTATATCAATCTTCAGATCCCGGCTGCGAAGGCAACCGCTTCTCCTCCGGTTGGTCCCGCTCTGGGCCAGCACGGTGTTAACATCTCTCAGTTCATCAAGGAATTCAACGAGCGCACCAAGGATCAGGCCGGCTTCAAGATTCCCGTTGTCATCACCGTCTACGCCGACCGCAGCTTCACCTTCGTGACCAAGACCCCTCCCGCTTCCGAGCTGATCCTCAAGACGCTTGGCATTGAGAAGGGTTCCGGCGTTCCCAACAAGACCAAGGTTGCCACCATCACCAAGGCGCAGGTCAAGGAAATCGCGGAGCGCAAGATGCCCGACCTCACCGCTGCGACCATCGAAGCCGCGATGAGTCAGGTGGCCGGCACCTGCCGTTCCATGGGCATTACCGTTGTTGACTAATTGACTGAGACTCCGTCTCACAATGTGGGAGGATTATTCCGCATCACCACTTTAAGGAGGATATAACATTGTTTAGAGGTAAGAAAT
>CACXHI010000045.1 GCA_902767395.1 Oscillospiraceae bacterium | reverse complement strand
GCCCTCTGATCCCGCGCAGGGCGCTTGTAACCCCGTCCGATCAAAACAGTCCCGGGCGCCCTTGCCGCCCGGGACTGTTTTGCATGCACGGCATGGCTCCGGTCAGGCCAGCGCTTTGCCCCATGCCGCTTCCGTACTGTGGGCCATGCGCTTGAAAAAGCAAGTTCCGGCCTCTTTTCGCACGGGCGTTTCTATGATATAGTAAAAACAGTAAAAAAGAAGGCTTCCGGAGAAGCCTTCCTTTGCACACGCTGTGCGGCCGGGAGATCCCGGCGGGTTGAATTCAATTTTTATCTGAACTCGTAGTGTCATTTCGCAGAGGTCATCTGCTCCTTCAGTATAATCATTTTTCAGGAGGATGTCAATATGGAAAGAGAAACGAAAAAGGAATACTTCCTGGGACTGGATATCGGAACGGACTCCGTCGGATACGCTGCGGCAAGTCCGGACTATGGCCTGATGAAATTCAAGGGCGAGCCTGTTTGGGGTGCAACTACCTTTGAAACAGCCTCGCTCGCACAGGATCGGCGGATGTTCCGTGTGCAGCGGCGGCGGCTGGATCGCCGCCAGCAGCGTGTCAGATTGCTGGAAGAACTGTTCGCGGCGGAGATCGCAAAAACCGACCCGCAGTTTTTCCTTCGCCGCCGGCAGAGCGCGCTCTGCCGGGACGATAAGGAAGAACCGTTCTGCCTGTTCAGCGGGAGCGCATATACGGACAGAGAGTACGCGAAGCAGTATCCCACGATCCACCACCTGATCTGTGAACTGATGGAAAGCGAAGCGCCGCACGATGTGCGGCTGGTGTTCCATGCCTGCGCATGGCTGGTCGCACACAGGGGACATTTCCTGTTCGATGTTGACACTTCGCAGAATCTTCTTGATTTTAACGCGGTTTATTCGGATCTCCTGCTCTATTTTACAGATGAAATGGAATGCAGCCTGCCATGGAGCAGCGGCGTCAGCGCCGACACGATCAGATCCATCCTTGAGATGAAAGCCGGGACAGCAAAAAAGGAAGAGCGCTTCCGCGCGGAAGTGTTTGCAGGGAAAAAGCCGCCCAAGGAGGCGGATGAGGGCTTCCCGTTCAGCCGCGCGGCGATCATGGGCCTGCTGTGCGGCAGGAAGATCAAGCCGGCCGAGCTGTTCTGCAGCGAGGCATACGCGGACATGGATCCCGTCCGGCTGGATATGGACGACGAGCAGTTTGCCGCGGCGCTTTCCGAGCTCGGAGACGACGCGGAGCTCCTGCGCATGCTCCGCAAGCTGAACGACTGCGCCATGCTGGAATCCATCAGCGGCGGGAAAGGGAAAATGCTTTCGTATGCCAAGGTCGAGGTCTATGAGCAGCATAAGCGGGATCTGCAGTACCTGAAAACCTTCGTCCGGAAATACTGCCCGGCGCAGTACAACGAGATCTTCCGCCGCGCGGAGCCGGGCAACTATGTCGCATACTCCGGAAACGTGAAATCCTGCCGGAAGGCAGAGCTTGTGAAACACGCGAACAAGGAGCAGTTCAGCGATTACCTCAAAAAGAAACTGAAAAACCTGGCCGTTGCGCCAAAAGATCAGGCAGCCTACGACGATATGCTTGCCAGGCTTGAGCTGCACAGCTTCCTCCCGAAGCAGCGCGACGGCGACAACCGTGTGATCCCGCAGCAGCTCTATCGCATGGAGCTGAAGGAGATCCTGACGCATGCTGCGGGATACCTGCCGTTTTTGGAGGAACGGGACGCGGACGGCCTGACCGTCTGTGAGAAGATCCTTTCCGTTTTCGACTTCAAGGTGCCGTACTTTGTCGGGCCTCTTGGAAGGATCGGGAAAAACGTCTGGTTCGTCCGGAAAGCGGAGGGCAGGATCTATCCGTGGAATTTTGCGGAGAAGGTCGATCTGGACGCCAGCGAGCAGGAATTCATCCGCCGCATGACAAACACCTGTACCTATCTTCCCGGGGAGGACGTTCTGCCCGAGGCTTCTTTGCTGTACAGCCGGTTTACAGTGCTCAATGAGATCAACAACCTGAAGATCAACGGGAGCCCGATCCCCGTGGAGGCCAAACAGCTCATCTATACAGAGCTCTTCCGGAAGAAAAAGAAGGTTACGGTCAAGGCGATCCGGGATCTGCTGCGCAGCCGCGGCCTGCTTGGCGTGAAGGACGAGCTGTCCGGCGTGGACGAGACGATCAAGTCGTCGCTCAGATCGGAGCAGGCATTTGCCGCGCTGATGCGCGGCGGGAAGCTCACGGAGGCGGATGCAGAACGGATCATCAACCGGGCGGCCTATTCCGAAGACAGCCTCCGCCTGCGGCGCTGGCTCGGGCAGGAGTATCCGCAGTTGACGGAGGAGGACCGGAAATATCTCGCGCGCCTGGATCTCAAGGGCTTTGGGCGTCTGTCCCGGAAGCTGCTGGAGGGGATCTTTGATGCGGATCCCGCCACAGGCGAAGCGCGTTCGATCATAGACGCCATGTGGCAGACGAACGAGAACCTCATGCAGCTGCTCTCCGACCGTTATGCCTATCGGGAGGCAATCAGGCAGTTCGCCGACGATTATTACAGTGATCCGGAGAACCGGAGATCCCTTTCTGAGCGGATGGGCGACATGTGGCTGTCCAACGCCGTCAAACGGCAGGTGTTCCGCGCGCTGGACGTTACGTCCGACGTGGTCAAAGCCATGGGCTGCCCGCCGGAAAAGATCTTTGTGGAGATGGCGCGCGGGGCGACCGCGGATCAGAAGGGGAAACGCACGAAGACACGGAAGCAGCAGCTCCTTGAGCTGTATCAGACGATCAAGACGGATGATGTGCGGGAGCTGCGCGCGCAGCTGGACGCGATGGGCGACATGGCGGACAACCGCCTGCAGAGCGACCGGCTCTTCCTCTATTATCTGCAGTTGGGCAAGTGCCTCTATACCGGAGCGCCCATCGACGTCTCACGTCTCACCGACGGCACCTATAACATCGAGCACATCTATCCCCAGTCCCAGGTCAAGGACGACAGCATCCTCAACAACGAGATCCTTGTTCTTTCCGAGATCAACGGCCTAAAGAGCGATTCCTATCCGGTGCCGGACTTTATCCGGCATAAAATGCGCACGACCTGGGATTATCTCAAAGACCACGGCCTCATGACCGAGGAAAAGCACCGCCGCCTGACCCGTGCGGCGCAGTTTACCGCCGAGGAACAGCTCGGCTTCATCAACCGGCAGCTGGTGGAGACGCGCCAGTCCACGAAAGCCGTCGCGGAGCTTTTGCACGAGCGTTATCCGGACACCGAGATCGTCTATGTGAAAGCGGGGCTCGTCTCCGACTTCCGGAAGGCGTTCGACCTTCTCAAATGCCGCGCCGTCAACGACCTGCATCACGCCAGGGACGCCTATCTCAACATCGTGGTGGGCAACGTCTACCATGAGCGCTTCTCCAGGCGCTGGTTCAAGCTGGATGACAAATACAACGTGCAGGTGAAAAAGATCTTCTCGGGCAAGGTCGGCTGCGGGGATGAGACGGTCTGGAACGGGCAGAACGATCTTGCGCGCGTCAAGCAGATCGCATGCAAAAACGCCGTGCACCTGACCAGATATGCGTTTTGCCGCAGGGGAGGCTTCTTTGACCAGCAGCCCGTCAAGGCCGCTCCGGGCCTTGTGCCGCTGAAAGACGGTATGCCGACAGAAGTTTACGGCGGCTACAACAAGCCTACGGCCTCCTTCTTCCTGCTGGCAAAATACAGCACGGGGAAGAAGACCGAGGTCTCGCTGGTGCCGGTCGAGCTCCTGGATGCCGGGCGCGCCTGCGCGTCGGAGGAAGCCGCGGCGCAGTATGCCGGGCAGATGCTGGCGCGCATCTCCGGCAAGCCGGTCTCCGACGTGACGCTGCCGCTGCATCTGCGCCGCATCAAGGTGAACACCGTGTTCTGCTTGGACGGACTGCATGTGGTTCTGAGTGGAAAATCAAGCGGTGGAGCAAAAGTGCTTATGTCCAACGCAACGCCTCTGCTCCTTTCCAAGCAGGAGGAGGATTATATCAAGAGCCTGGATTCCTTCCATACAAAGATGGAAGAAAATGCATCCATTCTGCCGGATCAGGCGCACGACGGGATCGGCGCGGAGAAGAACCTTGCGCTCTACCGCAGGCTGACGGAAAAGCTCGGGAGCCGGCCGTTCAGCAAGCTGCCCGCAAACCAAAGCAAAACGCTGAAGGATGGGGAAAAGAAGTTTGCGGCGCTGGACGCCGCGGCGCAGGTCCGGACGCTTCTGAACATCGTCGGCATGTTCAGCTCGGCATCCACCGGCAGCGATCTTACATCGGTCGGGGGCAGCAAAAATGCGGGCGTCAAGACGCTCAGCTACTGCCTGTCCAACTGGAAAAAAACCTACACCGACGTCCGGATCATAGACCAGTCGGCCTCCGGCCTGTTTGAGCGCCGGAGCGGGAACCTGCTGGAGCTGCTGTGAGCTGGCGGACGGTGGTGGTGTCCACGCGCTGCAAGCTGGACACAAAGATGGGCTATCTGGTCATCCGCGGAGAGCAGACGCGCAGGATCTTCCTGGATGAGATTGCCGTCGTCCTGATCGAGGATCCTGCCGTCTCCCTGACCGGGTGCCTGCTGGAGGCGCTGACCGAGCGGAAGGTCCGCGTGATCTTCTGCGGCGCGAAGCGCTCGCCCGTTGCGGAGCTCGTCCCGTATTCCGGCAGCGCGGACAGCTCCGGCAAGCTCCGCAGCCAGATCGCCTGGACGGCGGAAGCCAAGGACGCTGTCTGGCGCCGGATCCTTGCGGAGAAGATCCGGCAGCAGGCGGATCACCTGGCTGCGCGGAAGCACGGCAGGGAGGCGGTCCTGCTGGAGTCCTATCTGCCGCAGATCGAATATCAGGACCGGACGAACCGGGAGGGCCACGCGGCCAAGGTCTATTTCAACGCGCTCTTCGGCATGGACTTCTCCAGGACCCAGAACACGCCGCGGAATGCGGCGCTGAATTACGGCTACGGGATCCTCCTGTCCGCCTTCAACCGGGAGCTTGCCGCCAACGGGTATCTGACGCAGCTCGGCGTGCACCATGACAACGCCCAGAATCCCTTCAACCTCAGCAGCGACCTGATGGAGCCGTTCCGCGTGCTGATCGACCGGGAGGTCGCGGATATGGAGCTGCAGGAGTTCACGAAGGAGGAAAAGCATGCGCTGGTGAACGTGCTGAACCGGCGCGTCGTGATCGCAGGGACGGAGCAGACCGTCCTGAACGCAGTCCGCATCTATGTCCGGAGCGTCCTTTCCGCGCTGAACGACGGCGGGCAGGGCATGCTCCTGTTTTATGAGGTATGAGTTATCGGTTTATGAGGATGCTGGTGTTTTTTGACCTGCCCACGGAGAGTGCGGAGGACCGCAGGAACTATGCGGCCTTCCGGAAGCTGCTGATCAAAAACGGGTTTCTGATGATGCAGGAGTCTGTGTACTGCAAGCTGCTGATGAACCAGACGGCGGGGGAGAACGTCGCTGCGATCCTGCGGAAACGGAGGCCGCCCAAGGGGATCGTGCAGCTTCTGACGATCACGGAGAAACAGTTTGCCCGCATGGAGTTTCTGACCGGGGAGCTCCACAGCGAGGTCATCGACACGGATGAAAGGATGGTCGTGATATGAATCTGGCGCATCCGCAGCTGGACGCGGTTCTCCGGGCGGACGCGGGCGCCGTCCCGAGCCTTGTCATTGAGGAGCAGAATTTTTTCCGCACGCTCCTGCAGGATATCTCCGACCAGATCAACGGGCTGGAAGGGGAAACGGTCCTGTCGCAGGACGACCGCGTGCTGGAGCTTTCCAGGCACGCCGAGCTGATCGACAGCTACCTGGGCTTTACGCTGAACCGGAAGCCGCTGCTGGGCAGGATCCTTGCGGCGCTGGAGCGGGAGGCCCTGTCGGACGCGCATTATCTTGCGTCCATGCAGCTGCTTGCCGACGCCGAGCGCATGGTCGCAGAGCTTTCGCTCCCGTTTCCGTGCAGCCTGACCTGCGCAAAGCTCACGATCGGCGCCGTCTGGAAGGCGGCGGGGATCGAGATCGCGGAGGATTATGACGATCCGCTGGAAAAGCTCCTGGACTATATGGAGCTGGTGCGCGAATTCGACCGGGAGAAGCTGTTTATTTTCGTGAACCTGCGCAGCTTCTTCCCGGATGACAGGGTGGCGCTGTTTCTGGAGTCGGCGCTTGGCCATGGCTTCCAGCTCCTCTTGATTGACGGGCGGGAATATGATAAACTGGAGCTGGAAAGGAGAGTGACCGTCGACAGGGATCTTTGTGAATTCTGAGCCTGGAAATGGCCTTTGCACGACCCCGGACCGTCAGATCCGGCAGCCCGTAGTGCTGCGTGCCGCCGATGGGCGGCACAGGATTTGAGGTCTGAGAGTAGTGTAATTTCGTAGAGGTCATTTACTGATATATTCATCCGCTGTGCTTCGCGGCTGTCTGAGAGTAGT
>CACXHI010000044.1 GCA_902767395.1 Oscillospiraceae bacterium | reverse complement strand
CGCAAGATCGACGACGGAGAGCGTGGTTTTCTGACCCGCGCAGCGGCGGTTGCATTCGGAAACGAAGTCATCCACGATGTTCTTGCCCAGCTCAATGGTGGGCAGGGAGGTGTCGGCGGAGAGCTTGGTCAGCCAGTTGGTATAATACCAGCCGATGCCCGGCTCCGTCTCCTCAGAGGCGATCATGTAGTCGGCGTAGTCGTTGAGCATCAGGCCGGTTTCCAGCGTCGCCATCAGGCAGGCGTCGAAGCCGATAAAGTCAAAGCGGGTTCCGGCGTTCTTCAGCGCGGAGTCAATGCCGCTCAGTCCCATGGAGCCGAGAGAGGCGTTCTTCTCGTCGTAGCCGTAGCCGGAGACAGAGCCGCCGCCGTGATCCCAGAAGATCAGAGCCTGCCGGTTGGCGGGGTAGTTCTTGGTGCAGAACTGGATGAAGCGCGTGAGGGTCGCGGGCTTTACCAGAGAGTCCTTGCCGTCGTCGCTGACGAGGCAGGTCAGGCTGCCGTTCTCGACCTTGTAAATCTGGTTGACGGAGTTGGAGATCCCGTTGATCTTCCACTGCTTGCAGCCGCCGGTGTAGACAATGATGTTGACGTTGCTGCCCAGCGTGGCCTTTGCCATCTCCTGCAAATCGTTGGACGCCATGCCGGACTTGGATTCGAGGTCTGTGCCGCACATGTAGACCATGATCGTGAAGGTGTCCCGGCCATTGCCGTAGATCTGGGTGTACTTCTCTCTTGCACCGTTGACGACGGTTTGATCCAGCTTGCCGGTGTTGGCGGTTCTGGCCCAGCCGGTGGAGACGGAGCTGCCGCCGGAGAAGCCGCCCAGCAGGCTGGACAGATCGAGGCCGGAGGAAGACGAGGAAGACGACGAGGACGAGGAACCGCCGCCCAGCAGGCCGCCGAGACCGCTGATCAGATTCAGGCCGGAGCCGGAGGAACTGCTTGTCTGAGAACTGCCGACGGAGCTGCCGCCGGTCAGAAGATTGAGTCCGGTGCCGAGAATGCTGCCGCCGCCGCAGGACTTGAGAAGAAAGAACAGCACAATCACAATGAGAATGGAGCTGCCGCTGAGGCCGCGCGTCAAAGCGCGGTTCCCAGAGCCGCCGGAATGCGACGCCCCGCTGCTCTGGGGACGCTTGGAATAGCTGACGTCCTTGCCGACCGGCTTACCGGTGTGCAGGCCTTCGCCCTTCTTATGGATTCCGTCAGTTTTGCCGATGATATTTTTTCCGCGGCCATTGGAATTGTTATCCATGAAATCATCCTCCTTTGAAAAATGTTACACATATTTTATCAGATTGAAACGCGAATTGCAACGCAGAAAACCGTTTTTCCCGAAAAAAGAAGAAAAACGCAGTCACAGTGCGCTGAGAAACGGTCTAAGCGCACGAACCCGATACGCTGCCTTGGAATAAGATGGTACGAAAGGGGGAATGCGGCATGAGCCGAAACATGGCAGAGCTTCGCGCAGGGGAGCGGGGGTGGGTGTGTGCCCTGCGTCTGTCGCCTTTGCGCGCCGCGCCGTTGCTCCGCTTGGGGCTGTTTCCCGGAACGGAGGTGCAATGCCTGCTTCGCAGCCCGCTCGGTGATCCGACTGCGTACCGGTTTCGCGGGACGACGGTTGCCGTGCGGCGTGAGGATGCCGCGGGGATTGACGTAATGGCTGAACGGGATGCGAACCCCATGGGTTGGGAGGAAAAGCAATGCGCACAGAGCTGAAACGAAGCGAGAACCGTTTTTCCATCTGTCTGGCCGGAAATCCCAACGTGGGAAAGTCCACGGTGTTCAATCGGCTGACGGGTCTTCGCCAGCACACGGGAAACTGGACCGGAAAAACCGTGGAGCCAGCCCGTGGACAGTGGAAGCGCGAGTGTGCGACCTATGAGGTCGTGGATCTGCCGGGCGTCTATGCCCTGTCCGGCGGAACCCCGGAGGAACGGGTTGCGGTGGACTATTTGGAGCGTGAAGCGCCGGATTGCCTGGTGGTGATTCTCGACGCCACGGCGCTCGAGCGCACCCTGTCTCTGGCGCTGGAGCTGCGGCAGTACCATGACAATCTGGTACTGTGTATGAATTTGATGGACGAGGCGGAGCGGCTGGGACTGCGCCCGAACTGCGCGGCGTTGGCCGAGGCGCTGCACGTCCCGGTTGTGCCAACGCGGGCGGATCAGCCCGCTTCCGTGGAGAGGCTGCGCCACGTTGTCGAGGTTGCCTGTATGCGCAGACGCGGCGACATGCCGGGGGCCAACGCGCCGACGGGGGCAGGGGCGCGGGATGCGGAGCGGCAGACCGCCGAAGAACGGATGCTGGAGGCGGCGGAGCTTGCTGGCACCGTCTGCCCGGCGCAGCCCTCTCCGCGTCGGAATTGGGATCGCATCCTGCTTGGAAAGTGGACGGCTTGGCCCATCACTCTTTTTTTGCTGTTCTGTCTGTTTGCAATTACCATCTGGGGGGCGAATCTGCCGTCGGCGCAGCTCGAGCGTCTGTTTTCCCGGCTTCAGGTGTGGTTGGACGTCCTGCTTTCCGGCCTGTCTCCGGCATTTCGCAGTCTGTTACTGGACGGCCTCTACGGGACAACGGCGAAGGTGGTGGCGGTCATGCTCCCGCCGATGGCAATTTTCTTTCCGCTGTTTTCCGTGCTGGAGGATCTGGGTCTGCTGCCGCGGCTTGCCTTTTTGCTGGACCGTCCGTTTGCGGCCTGCGGCTCCTGCGGCAGGCAGGGCCTTTGCATGTGTATGGGCTGTGGGTGCAATGCGGTGGGCGTGACTGGCTGCCGGATTATCCCGGACGAGCGCGAGCGGCTCGCGGCAATCCTGACCAACGCTCTGGTACCCTGCAACGGACGGTTTCCGACCCTGATCCTGCTTGCCGGGGTTCTATTGGAACGAAACGGACAGTTCCACCCGCTGACTGCGGCGGCGGTGCTGACGGGATTTCTCGTCCTGTCTGCCGCCGTGACGCTGGGAAGCACGGCCCTCCTGCGCCGGACGATCCTGCGCGGCGGCACCGGCTCCTTTATTCTGGAGCTGCCGCCCTTCCGGCGACCCAGACTTGCGCAGCTTCTGGTGCGTTCCGTTCTGGATCGTACGCTGCGTGTTCTCGGGCGCGCGGTGACGGTTGCGGCCCCTGCGGGAATCCTGATCTGGACGCTCGCCCACGTGCGGGTGGGATCGGAGGCGCTGCTTCCGCTGCTTGCCCGGTGGCTGGATCCCGCGGCTGTCCTGATGGGCCTTTCCGGGGTGCTGCTTTTGGCCTTCTTGCTGAGCTTCCCTGCCAATGAGCTGCTGCTGCCGCTGACGGTTCTGATCGGAACCGCCGGTACCGTCATTACCGATGGAGGGGAGACGGTGGCAACGCTGCGCGCGCTTGGGGTCGGCCCCCAGATGGCGCTGTGCGCAGCGGTTTTCACGCTCTTCCACTGGCCCTGCTCCACGACGGTTCTGACGGTCTGGCATGAGACAAGGCGCTGGAAATGGACGCTTCTTTCGGTGCTGTATCCGACGGCCGTCGGCGTTTTACTCTGCATGGCCCTGCATTTGGGGCTGCAGCTCCTCGGCTGAAGAAGTCTTCCATGAAAAAAACGCAGAGGCACTTCTCTGCGTTTTTCTTCGTAGTTTTTTTAGATCGGGTGCTTCCGAATGAACAGGACGCCCAGAGTGTTCCGCCCGCAGTGGGAGGAGACGGTGCATCCCGCATGGGTGACGTGGACGTTGGGGAAGCTGCCCAGCGTGCGGAGCTTTGCAACGCAGGCGTTTACAACGGCCTCGTCACACCCGGCGTGGGTGATGAAGATGTGGCTCTTGTCGATGTCGTCCTCGTTATCGATCCGATCCGCCAGATACTTGAGAAGCACCTGATCGAATTTGCCGCGGTACTTTTTCCCTACGGACATCTTTCCGTCCTTGACGACGATGCAGGGCTTGAAGTTCATCAGGTTCGCGCCGAGCATGGCAACGGCAGAGCAGCGCCCGCCCTTATGCAGGAACTCCAGACTGTCAATGACGAAGGAGGTGTCTACATAGGACGTGAGACGGCGGCACTCCTGCGCGATCATCGCGGCGCTCATGCCCTGCTCTGCCAGCTCCGCCGCCCGGATCACAAGCAGACCGCCGCCGGTGGAGAGATTGCGCGTGTCCACCACGTGGACCTTGTCAAACTCCTGCGCGGCAATCACGCTGTTTTGATAGGTGGAGGACATCTCCGCGCTGATGGTAAAATGGACGATGCTATAGCCCTGTTCGACGTACTTGCGGAAGAACTCCGTGCAGTCCGCCAGATTCGGCGCCGCCGTTTTGGGCAGCGTCCGGTTGCTTTCGTAATTGCGGTAAATATCATCGGGGGTAATGTCCACGCCGTCCACGTGGTCCACGTCGTTGAGGCTCACCACCAGCCGCATCAGCTGAACGCCGTAGCGCTGGCGCAGCTCCGGGCTGAGATCGGTGGTGCTGTCGCTGGTAATCAGAATCTTTTCAGGCATTCCGAACGCTCCTTCTCAGTCAGTATCAAAAAGGTCTGTCTTTTGTCACTGCTAACTATACGATATCCCGCGCAGAAAATCAAGTACAGATTCTGCCTGCGGCAAATTGCATTCGTTCCGAATGCCGGACGAGCAATGATCGTTCCTACGTCAGTCATTGGAGGTCGATGCTTCTTCTGTCGCACAGCGCCGCTCCGCGGCATCGAGCGCGGCACGGGTTCTCTTTGCAGCAGGATGCTCTGCACCGAAAACGGCTTCGCGGATCTGGAGCGCTTGCTTCAGCCAAGGGATCGCCTCCTTGGGCCTGCCCCAGTCCAGATACAATCTTCCGAGATTGTGGTAGGTCGTGGCAGTGTTCGGATGTGCAGCGCCCAAGACGGACACTTTGATTTTTAACGCCTCTTCATAATAATCGAGCGCCTTTGGGTAGTCGCCCGTGTGTTTATAGACGACAGCCAGATTGTTATAAGAAGTTGCGGTTTCCGGGTGCTCTGTTCCCAAGACGTTCTTCCGAATTCTCAACGCATTTTCGTACCATCTGAGTGCCTCTTGGTCGTCTCCCATGTCCTGATACAAAGCCCCCAGATTGTTATAGGTGGTAGCGGTATCCGGGTGCTCCTGTCCCAGGACAGCCTCTCTGATTTTCAAAGACTTTTCATAGAACGCAAGCGCCTTGGAGTAGTCGCCCATCTGTTTATACACTGAGGCCAGATTGTTGTAGCTTGTGGCGGTATCCGGGTGCTCCGTTCCCAAGACAGATTCCCGAATCTTCAACGCATTTTCGTGAAATCCAAGGGCCTTGGGGTAGTCGCCTATCTTTTGATATACCGATCCCAGATTATTGTATGTCGTGGCTGTGGACAGGTGTTCCTCCCCTAAAACGGACTCTTTCATATGAAGTGCTTTTTCATATAGTTCCAGTGCCTTGGGGTAGTCGCCCATGTGCTGATAGACCAAGGCCAGATTATTAAAGGCGCTGGCAGTGTTCTGGTGCGCTGCGCCCAAAACAGACTCCCAAATCTTCTCCGCTTTTTCGTGAAATACCAGCGCCTTTGGGTAGTCTCCAAGCTTATCGCAGGTGATTCCAAGGAGGTTGTAAGCAGAGGCGACGTCCTCATGTGCCTCTCCGAGCAGGGGCAGGCGAATTTCCAGCACCGCCCGGTAATAGGTCTCCGCGTCCCGGTAACGGCCTTCGGCCCGGAGCCGGTCCCCCTCGTTGCGGTAGGCAATCGCCTGCCCCAGAAGCTGCCGCCTCGGCAGGGTGAAGTCCGGCGCGGGAAGCTCCACGCAGGTGCTGCGGTCGGGCTCAACCGTATCGGTCAGCAGCTCCGTTTCTTCTGCCAGCTCATCGGAGAAGGGCATAAAAAGCCGAATAAAGGAGTACAGATCCATTGCGCCCCGGTTGAGGCGGTTGTGGGTCTCCTGATTGACAAAGAAAACCAGATTCAGCCGCTCCCGCGCCAGAATATCCCGGCAGAAGTTGAAGCGCTCCACGTCCTCGGCAGTCGGAATGGCAAGCTGAAAGTTCAGAAAGAAATACGCCCGTTTTCCCGGTTCCCGCTCCAAAAGCCGGGAAAAGCTTCCGACCCGAAAGGGCCGCTCCTCCCGGCTGTAGTCAAAAACTGCAACCGCTTCACGCGCATAGCGCCGCGCCACCTCGCGCTGCATCGCTGCGGAGGCCACCACCAAAAACAGCCCGTCGTCCGAGTGCTCAACGACCCAGTTGAGCTTCTCATAGCTCAAATCATTGTCAATCCGGTCAGTTTTCATAGCGTGATCTCTTCAATTTCCCGCAGAAAATCGATAATCAGCGGGTGTACGTCGTGCCAGCGCTTTCCGTTGTACTCCAAAACTGCCCCCGCCTGCATTAAACGCTGAAGCTGCTCCCGATCGTCAAAGCCGCGATGCTTCCCGTGATAGATTTCAACGAGGAAGGGATAATCCTTCCCGTCAATTCGGCAGGACAGACTGCTCTTGATGTCCTCTAAGGCGTCCTCAGCGGCCTTCTGCGTGATCTGTGATTCTCCTCTGCGTCTGGAAAGCGTGGCTGCGTCGTTGATTGCAAAAAACAGATTTCGCAGAGAACCGCCGGTCTTTTCAATCAGGAAGTCAAGAACGTCCTGATTCTTTCCAACAGAGAGCTTCGCAAACAGGGATAGCTCCGCGCGGCGTGCGACAATCGAACGAATGGCATGGAACCCATCTGGATTTCGCTCGCCGTTCATGCGCCGAGTTTCAATCATCGGCAACCGATGAATCTGAAAAAACGCTTCAAGAGCGGAAAACTCCGGCAAATAGGAACGGGCAATCGGGAAGGTATAAATCAAAGGAAAACTCATGGCGGTCAACTGCTCGCCGTGGCCGGAAAACACCCGTCCGGTATCGCCCTTGTCCAGGTCCTCAAAAATGATGATTGGCTGGCGCCCACAGGAGGCGTTCGTCAATCCGTCGGCAATGTGGTTGATTGCGCTGATCCACTCGCTGATGCGGGAGGTAATCTTCTGTCGAACGGTGGTGCTGCTGGATTCGTTGTATTTCAGACTGGCTTTAATCCGTGCAAAGCCGCTCAACAGCGACTTTATGAGCTTCGGCGTTTGTACCTCGACGCCGGTCTCGAGCGCGTTTTCTGCGGAGAGATCCATCTTCGTCTCCTTGACAATCTCCGCTTGATAATCTCGCAGCACGCGCAGGTCGGTTGGGGCAGGGGAATAGGAAGACGTTTCAGTCATTTTGAACAGCGCCTCGGCAAGCAACAGCATCACGTCGGAGAAGTCAATGTTCAGGACGTCCAGCTCCTGCTTGCAAAAGATGGTCCTCACGGGAAAATCCTCGTCCTCCAGGCGCTTTTTGAGCCGATTCAGCTCCGTGCTCTTTCCGCAGCCCCAATGACCCATCAGCAGATGGGCGTTGTGCTCCCGCGAATCGTGACAGGCTTCGTAGATATCCTCAATTCCGGATTTTCCACGAACCCCCGTGCGTGCCTCGATAGTGTCTTCGTAGAACTCCGCAAGCTGCTTTGCCTCGAGCGGGTCGGGGCGAAAGGCGTTTGGGATTTCCAACAGTGAATATGCCTTTTTCAGGTCCATAGCACATGCTCCCTTCCGGTGTTACAGTGGATTCTTTCCCCTTTTCGAGAAAAACAATCCGCGTTTCATGCGACGGTTTCATGAACTGCCCGATTCCTTTTCCGGTAGCTTTTCAAGGCTGCCGCCGTTGGAGAGGTCCTTGCCGTCCAACAGGAGCAGCTTTTCCGCCAGCAGGCGGGACAGGCCGCCGATGATCCCCGCCGAGATGATCAACTCCTCCGGTCGATCTGTGGAGAAGGGGAGGTTTTCCGCATGATCGAGGATTGGCCCGGCGACGCCGCGCACCTGCTCGATGAAGAAAGCGGCGGCCAGCGCGTGCCGCTCTGCATAGCTGGCGTAGATGGACCGCACCTGCGCCTCCGGCAGACCGGCTGGCAGAAGCTTTTGAATCAGCGCAATGCTCAGCCCCTGCTTCATGGTGCAGATCACAAGCAGATAGGCAATGTGGATGCGATAATAGCGCTTTTTGATCGGCTCGGGCATGATCTTGGTGCGGACGTAGTTGTTGATAGCTGCGGCGGTGATAAACTCCTCGTCCTTCAGCTCGGGGGGAAGATAGTCGAGGTATTGTCGCAGCAGCACGACGACCTGTTCCATATAGAGACCGAGATCGGGAATCTGTTCCCAGTCCGGCAAACGGTAGTGTTTCAGATAGGTTTCCCAGCGGCGGAGCTTCCCCGCCACCAATGCCTTGTCGAAGCTCATAGGGCGACCTCCGGATTCGTCGTTTCTGCAGCCGTATTGTATCATACGGCGGGCGGAAAATCAAGAAATCTTTGAACCCCACGCACTTGACAGTCTGTGCGACTTGTGCTAAGATAATGCGGAACATTAGATATAATCGTGTCAAGAATTATCTGATTGAAAACGACACAGTAAACGGAAAGGAGCAGCTATGAAGGATTACGTCATCGTCACCGACTCCTCCTGCGATATCATGCCGGAGCTTCTGGAGCAATGGGGGGTCGCGTGTGTTTCTCTGTCTGTAAAATTCGACGAGGACCGGGAGGCCTTTGGAAACTACGACATGCCCTTTGATCAGTTCTATGATCGGATGCGAAAGGGGAGTGTGGCAAAAACGTCTGCGGCCAATGTGGAAACCTTTAAGCAGGCCTTCGCCCCCTTCCTGGAGGCAGGAAAGGACGTTCTCTATATCGGTTTCTCCTCCGGCCTCAGCACCACGGTCAATTCCGGCGCGCTGGCCGCTTCGGAGATGATGGGGGAGTTCCCGGGACGAACGATTCTTACGGTGGATTCCTTCGCGGCCTCGGCGGGCTTTGGCCTTTTGGTGTATCTGACCGCGCAGGAGAAGAAAAACGGTGCTTCTCTGGAGCAGGCGGCGAAATTTGTCGAGCAGACCCGCCTGCACATCTGCCACTGGTTCACGGTGGACGATCTGGTG
>CACXHI010000043.1 GCA_902767395.1 Oscillospiraceae bacterium | reverse complement strand
TTGACCCCAATGCGTCGGAACAGCTCGCGCACGGGCTTGTTGCCCGTGCCGCACAGCGGCGTATAGAGCACATGGAGGCCGGAGCGTTTGACGCGTTCGAGATCCAGCCCCTCCTGCATCACGCGGTCACAATAGGCCGTCCAGACGGAGTCGGGAATATTCTCAATGGTTCCCTCAGTCTTGAGCTGATCAAAGCTCTTCTCGGGAAGTACGAAGTACGGCGTCTTCTGAATCTCACGGTAGACAATGGCGGCAGGCTCGTCCGTCATCTGGCAGCCGTCCTCGCCGTAGCACTTGATGCCGTTGTACATACCGGCATTGTGAGAGGCGGTGACCATGATGCCGCAGCCGCAGCGCAGCGCACGCACCGCATAGGAAAGCATGGGGGTTGGTGCAAGCTCGTGGTAAATCAGAACCTTGATACCCGTCTCCGCCAGCGCCGTTGCACAGATCTCCGCAAACAGTCTGGAATTGTGGCGGCTGTCATACCCAATGGCGCAGCGCTTGGGAAGCTCCGTCGCGTTCAGCCACTTGGCAATTCCCTGCGCGGTCCGGCGAACCGTAAACTCATTGAGCCGATTACAGCCGATGCCCATGATGCCGCGAATCCCCGCAGTGCCGAAGGCAAGCTCCGCACCGAAGCAACCCTTCAGCGCAAGCTCATTGCCTTCCATGCTTTGCAGCAGATCCCGATAGGAAAGCGGTGCGTTTTCCAACCAGAAACGATACTGGGTCAGATAATCCATGATTGACCTCCCTTAATATTGATACGCTCGTTCGTATTACTCGACGTCCTCAATGATAGCCGGGTTGGACGTGGGTGCGGACGCCTTGCTCTGCGCCCCGACAAGGGCATTAAACTTGGCGCGGGACTCCCGTACCTCATTCAGCGCCTCAGAAATCGCCTGTTCGGTCTGACGGAGCGCGTCGTCCACGTAGCTGTTGGTCACGGTTTTCAACTCGCGGATCTTATCCTGCGCAGCCTGCACGGTCTCGCCGGACTCCTGCTTCGCGCTCTGGAGCATTGCCTTGGCCTCCTCCTGCGCCTGCCGGTAGATCTCGCTCTCGGAGATCATCTGACGCGCCTGCGCCTGCGCCTGCTTCAGAATGCTCTCCGCCTCGCGCTTTGCGTTGTTGATGACCTCGCCTCTGGACTCCACAATGGTCTTGGCCTGCTTGAGCTCGCCGGGGAGCTGATTGCTGATCTCGTCGAGAAGATCCAGCACGCGGTCGCGCTCGACGACGCATTTCTCCGAGCTCAGAGGAACGCTGCGGGCGTCCTGTACCATTTCGTATAACGTGCTGATGACTTCTTCGATCCCATGTTCGTTCATAGGTGTTATCCTCCTATCTTTCTCTTACGCCAAAGCGCCTGCGCGGTAGATTGTGACCCCGGTCGTTCCATAGCGATACTCGCCTGCTCGATGAAACGCGGCAAACGAATCCGGGAGAACCTTCTCTACCGATTTTTCGCATACTATTATAGCATCTGATTTCAAGATGTCAATTTCAGAAATGCGATTTAATGCATTTTCAAGCGTTTTTTCTCTGTAAGGCGGGTCTAAAAAGACAATGTCAAAGCGTTTTTTTGTGTGATTGAGGTACTCCATATAATCGGAGCAGACCACCTCCGTCCGGTCCTGAAGCTTCGTCTTGGTGAGATTCTGGCGGATGATGGAGATGGCGTCCTTGCTCTGATCGACAATCACGGCCTCTGCCGCGCCACGGCTGAGGGCCTCAATTGCCAATTGACCGCTGCCGCCGAAGAGGTCCAACACCTGCCGACCCTCAATCTCAAATTGAATGATATTGAATATCGCCTGCTTGACACGGTCTGCCGTCGGTCTGGTATTCAAGCCGTCCCGGCTCAAAAGCGGGACAGAACGCGCGGTTCCGGCAATGACTCTCATGGGCTGTCCTCCTGACGGAAAAATTGATAGACTGCCATTGCGGCGTCCTTAGGCAGAACGCCTTGCAGTTCCTGCAAGCTCGCGCTGCGAATCGCGGATACCGTCTTAAAGCGCTTGAACAGCTCGGCACGACGTTTGTCCCCGATTCCCGGAATCTGATTGAGAACGCTGCCCTTGACGCGCTTGCTCCGCAGCTTGCGGTGATAGGTAATGGCAAAGCGGTGGGTCTCCTCCTGAATCGCGCCGATCATGGCAAACACGCTTTGCTTGCCGGAAATCCCGATCTCCGCCCCGTCTGGCGTGACCAGCGCACGGGTCCGGTGGCGGTCATCCTTCACCATGCCAAAAATTGGAATCCGGATTCCCATGGGCGTCAGCTCCTGTAATACGGTCTGCGCATGATTCACGCCGCCGTCGATCAAAAGCAAATCCGGCGCCACCTCGAAGCCCTTGTCCCCTGCCAGAAAATGCGTAAACCGGCGGCGGAGCACCTGTCGCATGGAAGCGTAATCATCCTGATCCTCCAGTCCCTCGACCTGAAAGCGGCGGTAGGCAGAGCGGAGCGGTTTTCCGTCCGCAAAGACGACCATGGAGGCCACAATGTCCGTACCGGAAATATTGGAGATATCGTAGGACTCAATTCTGCGCGGTGCCTGTTCCATACCGAGCATTTGCTGAAGCAGCCTGATCGTTCCATGCCGCCGTTCCTCGGCGGAGGTGACGCGCTCGGCCTCCTGTGCTGCGTTGTTCATCGCAAGCTCCAAAAGCCGCGCGTTGTCCCCGCGCTGCGGGACGCGAATCCGCACCGTTTTCTGATAGGTCTGAAGCAAAAGTGCTTCAAAAAGCGCGGCGTCCTCAATCTCAAAGGGAAGAAGAATCTGCTTGGGAACCGCGCCGCGGGTCAAATAATACTGTTTCATCAACGCGGATACCGCCTCGGACGGATCGTCCGCCAGAGGAAGAATCTCATAGTCCTTGTCGATCAGGTTGCCGTTGACATAGTGCAGCACAGCAAAACAGGCCTTGGCCTCGGTCTGCGCAAAGCCAACGGCGTCGGTATCCGCCATACGCCCGGCTGTGACAAGCTGCTTCTGTCCGAGCGCCTCAATGGCGTTCATTCGGTCCCGGAGCTGCGCGGCCCGTTCAAAGGCCAGCTCCTCCGACGCTTGCAGCATTTTCTCCCGCAGCTCGGCGGCGATGGGCTTATAGCTCCCGCTCAACAGCGCGTTGATCTGCCGCGTCCGCTCCAGATACTCCGCCTGATCCGGCTTGCCCTGACACCAGCCCTCGCAGTTGCCCATTTGATAGTTAAGGCAGGGGCGTCCCTTGCCGAGATCACGCGGGAACTGCTTATTGCAGCCGGGCATTTTAAAGGTCATTCGCAGCGTATCAATGACCTTCTGCGTCAGATACCGGCCCCCGTAAGGGCCGTAATACTTTGCCCCATCCTCCAGCACCTTAGAGGCAAGCGACATGGTGGGATACGGCTCGGACAAATTCAGCCGGAGATAGGGATAGCCCTTATCGTCCTTCAGCAGAATATTGTACTTTGGCAGATGCCGCTTAATCAGACTGCACTCCAGCACCAGCGCCTCAAACTCCGAGGCCGCGATAATAACGTCGAAGTGATCTACCTTGGAGACCATCAGCCTCGTTTTCGGGGAATGGGAAGCGGAATCAATAAAGTATTGACTGACCCGATTTTTCAGCTTCTTTGCTTTCCCGACGTAGATGACCTCGTTGGCCTGATCCTGCATCAGATAAACGCCGGGAGCCAGCGGCAGAGAAAGCGCCTTTTCCTTCAGCTCCGCTTTTGTCACAAATTCACCCTCCCCGGAAGAATGCGCCCCAAAGACCAGAGGCGGCCTTTGGGGCGTTCAGGCATCAGAATAAATCTTCCTTCAGCATCTCTGCCAGCGTTTTGACTGCAAGCTCCTCGTCCTTGCCCTCGGCGGAAATCGTCAATTCCGTCCCAGACACAATCGCCATGGAGAGCACGCCGAGCAAACTCTTTGCGTTGATCTTTCGCTCATCCGCCTCAATCCAAATGCTGGACTGAAAATCGTTCGCTTTCTGGATAAAGTAGGTGGCCTGCTTGTTATGCAGTCCGGAAGCACATGTTACAACAGTTGTCATATTGTACATCTTCTCACCTCTTTGCATGAGC
>CACXHI010000042.1 GCA_902767395.1 Oscillospiraceae bacterium | reverse complement strand
AGGGCAATGCGCTTGGTCCAGATCTCATCGGGCTCGCCCATGGAGACCCAGATATCGGTGTAGATGACGTCAGCGTTGGCGGTACCCTCGTTCACATCCTCGGTCAGGCGGACGGTGCAGCCGTTCTCGGCAGCGATCTTCTTGGCCTCGTCAATGAGCCACTGCTCGGGGAAGAGCTCCTTGGGGGCGCAGGCAGTGAAGTTCAGGCCCATCTTGGCGCAGGCAATCATCAGGGAGTTGCCCATGTTGTTCCGGGCATCTCCCATATAGGTGAAGCGCAGGCCCTTGAGCGTGCCGAACTTTTCCTCCATGGTCAGCAGATCCGCCAGCATCTGGGTGGGGTGGAACTGATCGGTCAGGCCGTTCCAGACGGGAACGCCGGCGTAGTCAGCCAGAGCCTGCACGGTGTCCTGCGCAAAGCCGCGGTACTCGATGCCGTCGTACATACGGCCCAGAACGCGAGCGGTGTCCGCGATGGATTCCTTTTTGCCCATCTGGGAGCTGCCAGGATCCAGATAGGTCACGCCGCAGCCAAGATCCATGCCGGCCACTTCAAAGGAGCAGCGGGTACGGGTAGAGGTCTTCTCGAACAGCAGAACAATGTTCTTGCCGGCCAGATAGCGGTGGGGCTCACCGGCGAGCTTCATGCGCTTGAACTCACGGCTCAGGTCGAGCAGATAGCGAATCTCGGCGGGGGTGTAGTCAAGCAGCTTCAAAAAATTGCGTCCTCTGAGATTGACAGGCATGATAGTGTCTCCTTTTTCATAAATGATTGTGAAATAATGTGAACGGACTGTCAGGCAGCCGTTGCTTACAGCTTTTCGCGGTTGAGCGGCATGGACATGCAACGCGGGCCGCCGCGTCCACGGCTGAGCTCACCGGAGGGAATCTTGAGAACGGTAATCCCATTCTCCTCAAAAATGCGGTTGGTGACCACGTTGCGGTT
This sequence comes from Oscillospiraceae bacterium, assembly GCA_902767395.1. Classification (GTDB taxonomy): domain Bacteria; phylum Bacillota; class Clostridia; order Oscillospirales; family Oscillospiraceae; genus JAFRPC01. The sequence goes on along the minus strand of CACXHI010000042.1, from coordinate 1,290 downwards.
ATAGGCCACAACCTTGCCGGGGGCAACGCAGAGCGTATTGGAGCCGTCATTCCACTGCTCACGCTGTGCGGCTACGTTGTCGCCGCCGCCGCAGAAGATCAGCTCGATGTGCTCCTGATGCAGATGATGCTCCAGCGCGGAGCGCAGGTCGCCGCCCAGATCGCGGATATGCAGCTTACCGGCCGCACCCGGCGTGATCTCAAAGATACGCAGGGAGTCCAGCATGTCGGGGAAGACTACGAACTTGTCATGATCCACCTGCGTCAGAACCGTGTCAAGGTGCATCGTCGCACGCATACAGGGGATCTCCAGCGCGAGAACTGTGCGGACCGTAGCTTCCTCGTCGGCAAAGAGGCGCTTTGCGATATTCTCGATGGCCTCGGGCGTCGTGCGCTGGGAAATTCCAATGGCAACAACCTCGGAAGAAAGGTTGAGCACGTCGCCGCCCTCAAGGGAATAGTGCTCAGAGCCGTTGGCGTAGAGATGCACCTTGCCGCCGAATTCGGGATGATACTTGAAGATGTAACGGGCAAAAATCGTCTCCTGGCAGCGGGTGACGGAATACATCCGATTGATCGCCACGCCCTCACCGATCGACTCAAAGGGATCACGGGTGAAGTACAGATTCGGCATGGGCTCCAGAACAAAGTTGTTCTGACGGTTGAGCATCGCAGGCAGGGCGAATTTGGGAGAGGCCCCCAGCTCGCGGAAGGACACGCCGGCCATCGTCTTCAGAATCAGTTCCTTATCGTCCGGAATCGCAAGCAGGTACTCATAAAGCTCGCCGCGACAGTCCACGTTGGGAGAGAAAGTGACAAACTCCCGCAAAAACTTCTCCCGAAGGCCGGGATTCGCCCGAAGGGTTTCCGCCGCAAGGTCCTCCAGATAGACGACCTCGGTGCCGTTTTCCCGCAGAACCTGCGCAAACTGGTCATGCTCCTGCTGCGCACCGGCGAGGAAGGGAATATCGTCGAACAGCAACCGATCCAGCGTACCGGGCGTCAAATGCTCCAGCTCCCGGCCGGGGCGGTGCAGCATCACGCGCTTGAGCGGCGCGATTTCGCTCTTGACAAAGATAGGCATAAAAATCTCCTTTGTGTTAGGCCATAAAATGTGACTCTATTATATACTGAAATCGTCAAAATGTCAATTATCGATTCTTCTTGAGTTTCCGCAGTTTGGAATGGCAGGAAAACGAGAAGATATCCACAGGCGGAAAAACTGGGAAAAAGGGGCGAAAAAGTGAAAAAAAGTGAAGAATTACCTTCTGAAATGTGGTAGAATTAAGGT
>CACXHI010000041.1 GCA_902767395.1 Oscillospiraceae bacterium | reverse complement strand
GCCGATGATGTCGCCCGCGTAGGCTTCGTCTACGATCTCGCGCTCCGAGGCCATGAGCTGCTGGGGCTGGGACAGGCGCATTTTCTTCCCAGCCTGAACGTGGTAGTATTCCGCATCGCGCTGAAATTGGCCGGAGCAGATGCGCATAAAGGCCAGACGGTCGCGGTGGGCCTTGTTCATGTTGGCCTGAATTTTGAAGACAAAGGCGGAGAAATCGGGCGAGAAGGCGTCGATCGGGCCGCAGTCCGCCGTCCGCGACAGGGGAGGCGGCGTCATGCGCAGGAACTCCTCCAAAAACGGCTCTACGCCAAAGTTGGTCAGAGCCGAGCCGAAGAACACGGGGCTGAGCTCGCCTGCGCGCACCTCGTCCATGTTGAACTCCCGGCCAGCGGAGAGCAGCTCCACGTCCTCGATGAGCTGGGCGTGCTTCCGGCTGCCAATTAAATCCGCAACGGCGGGGTCGTAGAGGTCGATCTCCTGCTTGTCCGCCTTGCTCCTGCCGCTGACGCCGGAGAAGAGCAGAAGCCGAGAATTCTGCCGGTCATAGACGCCGTGAAACTCCTTGCCGGAGCCGATGGGCCAGTTCATCGCGCAGGTTTCGATCCCCAGTTCATGCTCCAGCTCGTCGAGCAGATCGAAGGGGTCCTTTGCCTCACGATCCATCTTGTTGATGAAGGTGAAGATGGGAATGTGCCGCATCGCGCAGACCTTAAAGAGCTTCCGGGTCTGAGGCTCCACACCCTTGGCCCCGTCGATGACCATTACGGCGGAATCGGCGGCCATCAAGGTGCGGTAGGTGTCCTCAGAGAAGTCCTGATGGCCCGGCGTGTCGAGAATGTTGATGCAAAACCCGTTGTACTGAAACTGCATCACGGAGGAGGTGACGGAGATTCCGCGCTGTTTTTCGATCTCCATCCAGTCTGAAACGGCAGCGCGGGCGTTTTTCTTTCCCTTGACTGCCCCGGCCTGCGCAATTGCGCCGCCGTAGAGCAGGAATTTTTCGGTCAGTGTCGTTTTGCCGGCGTCGGGGTGCGAAATAATCGCAAAGGTTCTGCGCCGGGAGATTTCTTGCTGGAAGTCTGCCATAGTTTACTCCTTCTATGTCATGTCGGTACACAAAGTATGAAGACAGAGGCGCGCGTCTCTACATTAGAATCTCCTCCGTGCGAAAATATTCACTTTATTTATCATATCACAGCCACGTTGAAATTACAAGGAAAAATCGGTTGCATTTTTTCCCAAAACGAAGTACAATAGGAGAAAAAGAAGGGGGGGCGCGCGATGGATCGCAATTCGCCCATTGTGGTTTTTGATTCCGGCGTGGGCGGCGTCAGTGTTCTGCGCGCGCTGGTGCGTGCGCTGCCGTGCGAGCAGTTCGTCTACTTTGGCGACTCCGCAAACGCACCCTACGGACCGCGCTCCACGGAGGAGATTCGCGCCCTGACCTTGGACAACCTTGCGCGGCTGAAGGCGGACTGGGATTTCAAGGCCGCCGTAATCGCCTGCAACACGGCGACCTCGGCGGCCATCGGGGCGCTGCGTGCTGCCTATCCCGACCGCCCGATCATCGGCATCGAACCGGCGCTGAAGCTGGCGGCGGAGCGCCACCCCGGCGGAACCGTCGTCGTCATGGCCACCGAAACCACCCTGCGCGAGGAGAAGTTTGCCGCCCTGACCCGGCGCATGGAGAATCAGTGCCGGATCGTGCGGCTGCCCTGTCCGAAGCTCGTGGAGTTCATTGAGCGCGGCGAGACGGACAGCCCCGCGCTGGAGGCCTCCCTGCGGGAACAGCTTGCCCCGTATGAAGACGGACAGGCCGCCGCCGTCGTGCTGGGCTGTACGCATTTTCCGTTTGCCGCCGGCGCTCTGCGCCGCGTTCTGTCACCGTCCACAGAACTGCTGGACGGCAGCGAGGGTACCGCCCGGAATACCCGCTCTCAGCTTGCAGAGCGCTCTTTGCTCCGCGAAGGCGGGGAGGGCGGCGTGGTCTTTTTGAACTCCAGCCCTGACCCCGAGGCGGTCACGCGCTGCCGCAGCCTGCTTGCGGCGGCTCCCATCTGCACCGCCGATTTCAAAGATCAACCGAAAAGGAGAAACACGATGGACCCCAAAGAACGATTTGTTGCGGTTTTCCGCCAGTACGTCCACCGCGAGGGCGCAGAGGAGCTTCTGCGCTTCCTGCTGGACTCTGATTTCTTTGTCGCCCCTGCCAGCGCCCGCTATCATTCGTCTGTGGCAGGCGGCCTCTGCCAGCACAGTCTCAACGTCTATGACTGCCTGCGCGCCTATCTGGCGCGTCCCAGAGTGCAGCAGGTCTACGGCCTGACCGGCGAGGACTACGGCGAGGAGAGTGTCGCCATTGTCGCCCTGCTCCACGACCTCTGCAAGATCGGCTGCTACCGTCCCGGCTTCCGCAACGTCAAGGATGAGCGGGGCGCGTGGCAGAAGGTAGCAACCTATACCTTCGAGGACGACCTGCCCTTTGGCCACGGGGAAAAATCTGTCTGGATGGTGATGAAGTATATGGATCTCACCGACCACGAGGCCTTTGCCATTCGCTATCACATGGGCTTCTCCGGCGAGGAGGACGCCCGCACCGTGGGACAGGCCCTTGCCAAATTCCCGCTGGCCTTCGCTCTGAACGTCGCGGATTCTGAGGCAACCTACTTCCTCGAAACCACGCCGTAACGGCGGGCCTTGCGCAGCCGTGTTACGGTTGTGCAGGCTGAAAGGAGCAACACAGTGAAATATGCAATTTATGGCGCCGGTTCGCTTGGAACCGTATTTGGGGCCTATCTGGCGAAAAACGGGATAGAGGTGGAGCTGGTCAACCGCAACCGCGCCCATGTGGAGGCCCTGCGCAGCCGGGGCGCGCACATCACGGGGACGGTGGACTTCACCGTTCCGGTGACAGCCCTGCTTCCGGAGCAGATGGAGGGACCGTATGACGCCATTCTCTTGATGACGAAGCAGCTCCACAATCGGGAGGTCGTGACGGCACTCAAGCCGTTTCTGGGGGCGGCGGGCGTGATCGTAACGCTCCAAAACGGAATCCCCGAGCCGGAAATCGCGGAGATCGTCGGCAAGGAGCGGACGGTGGGCTGCGTGGTGGAATGGGGAGCCAGCCTGACCGCACCCGGCGAGGCAAGGCTGACCAGTGCGCCGGACAGTCTTTCCTTCCACATGGGTGGTATGGAGGGCGTTCCCCCCGCGACGTTGGAGCGGGTCAAGGCGCTGCTGGAAAGCATGTGCCCCGTCGATCTGGAGGAAAACCTGATGGGGGCACGTTGGTCGAAGCTCCTGATCAACGCCACCTATTCCGGCATCGGAACGGCGCTAGGCGGTACGTTCGGAGACGTGAGCAACCCTCCGCTGCCGCGAAAGCTGGCGGTGCGCTGTATGAAGGAGTGCATCGACGTAGGCCGGGCCTCCGGCGCGGTCTTTGCGCCCGTGCAGGGGAAGGACGTGACGAAGCTCTTTGACTACAAAACCGCGCTCAAGCGCCGATTTGCGGAGCTTCTGGTTCCCATTGCAATGAAAAAACACGCTGCCATTGTGCCCTCCATGCTTCAGGATCTGCGCAGCGGAAAGCCCTGCGAAATCGAAGCCATCAACGGCGTCGTCTGTCGCTTTGGCAGGGCGAACGGCGTTGCGACGCCGATCAACGATCGGATCGTTCAGGTCGTGCAGGAGCTTCAGGCCGGAAGCCGACAGGCCGTGCCGGAGAATATCAACCTGTTCCGGGATCTGATCTGATTTCCGAAAAAAACAGGCAGGAGGTCTCCCGTTCATTGGGGGACCTCCTGCCTGTTTTTTTGAAGTCTCAGGGATGCTCGACCTGTGCGCCCTCGGGCTCCTGACCGGTCCACGGGTGTGCTTCATTCACAACCGCGTGCTCCAGCAGATATTCGTGCCAGAGCCGGTAGTAGCTGGCCTTCAAATGGACGCCGTCGCCGGTATACTCGGCAGGCAGGTGGTCGGTGCCGTCGTTGAGACAGTCGTTGACCTCCAGATAGAAGGTGTCCACGTCGTTTGCGAGGGCCTTGATGACCTCGTTCTTCTCCTTGATATTGGCGGTGGAGAAGGTGGAGTCCGCGTTTTCACGCGCCTGCGTCACGTAGCAGATGCTCTGCAGATAAATCAGGGCGTCCGGCTGGTAGAGGCGAATCTCCTCAACCACCTCGCGGTATTTCTTTGCGAAGGAGGAGGTGGGATAGCCGCACTCGTTGATGCCGAACATGATATAGATTTTGCTGAACTGCATTCCCTGAAGCAGACTG
>CACXHI010000040.1 GCA_902767395.1 Oscillospiraceae bacterium | reverse complement strand
TCGTCAATGAGAGCTCCTATGTCTACGACGATACCTATCCCACTGGCGTCGTCTGCGCGCAGAAGCCCGCCGCCGGCGACAAGGTGCCTCCCGGAACGGAGATCATTCTCTCAATCTCCCTCGGAGAACGCACCGATGCGATGCCGAAGCTGGTCGGCTATTCGGAGGAGAACGCAAACAGTTTGCTCAAGGCGCTGGACATCAAGCTCACCGTTCTCACCGAGAAGGAATTCAGCGACGAGGTTCCCGAGGGCAGCGTAATCCGCACAGATCCCGAGGCGGAGACGGAGTTGAAAAACGGTCGGGTTGTCACCATCTATATCAGCAAGGGGCCGGAAAACCGGTTGGTCAAGGTGCCGTCCGTGGAAGGCGCGTCCTCCGAGAATGCGATTGCCTCCATCAAGGCCCGAAAGCTGGAGGTGGAAACCAAAGAGGAGTACAGCGCCACGGTGTCGGCTGGCTATGTAATTTCCCAGTCGCCGCCCGCCAATACGGAGGCGGAAGAGGGCTCCACGGTGAAAATCGTAATCTCCAAGGGCAAGCAGACCGTGACGCTGACAAACGTCACCGGCCAGTCGGAGTCCACTGCAACCCAGACGCTTCGACAGCTTGGGCTGAGTGTCAGGACGGAGACGGAATACAACAGCTATGTCGCCGCAGGCGTGGTGCTGCGTCAGAGTCCCGATCCCAGCAGCGAGGTGATGCCCGGCAGCGAGGTCGTCCTGACCCTGTCGCTCGGGCCTGCCCCGACACCGGCCAGCACGCCGCCGTCCGAATCCACCACAGAGGCCACCGAGCCGCAGCCGGAGCCGTCCTCCTCGGATTCCGGCGAGGGGGATGAAGAACCCTGATGCAGCCGATGGAACTTGAGGGCATTATCATCAAAGCCCTGTCGGGATTCTATTACGTCTCCACGGTTGACCGCGTTCTTGCGTGCCGCGCACGGGGCAAATTCCGCAAGACGGGAGAATCTCCCCTTGTGGGAGACCGGGTGACCGTGCTTCCCGAGGGCGACAAGGGGACGGTGCAGACGATTCTTCCCCGGAAAAACCGCTTTGTCCGTCCGGCTGTGGCGAATATCGACGTGCTGGTGATCCTTGCATCCAGAGCCATTCCTGTGACGGAGCCGTTTTTGATCGACCGCATGACGGTGCTGGCTCTGCGACAGGGTGTGGAGCCTGTGATCTGCGTCAACAAGAGTGATCTGGCCGATCCTGAGCCGCTGTGTCGGCTCTATGAGGCGGCGGGCTTTCCGGTCGTCCGCACAAGCGCGGAAACCGGCGAGGGCGTTGAGACGCTTCGCAGCCTGATTGCCGGGAAAACCGCCGCCTTTACCGGAAACTCCGGCGTCGGCAAGAGCGCCATGCTTCACAGGCTCAGCCCGAGTCTGGAGCTTGCCACAGGCGAGGTCTCCCAGAAGCTGGGGCGCGGCCGCCACACCACGCGGCACGTGGAGCTTTATCCCATCGGGGAGCAGAGCTTTGTAGCCGACACGCCCGGCTTCTCCTCCTTCGAGCTGGAGCTGGCCGAGCCGATTCCCAAGCAGGAGCTTGAGACGCTTTTTCCGGAATTCCGCCCGTATTTGGGACATTGCCGCTTTCCCGACTGCGCCCATCGCAGGGAGCCGGACTGCGGTGTTCTGACGGCGCTTGCCGAAGGACGTATCCCAGCCCCCCGGCATCAGAGCTATCTGCGGCTCTATGAGGCCGCCGAGCAGAATAAGCCGTGGGAAAAGGGAACCTGAAAACCGCGCATGATCCCGCCGCCTTCCGCATAGTCTTTTTGCGGAAGGCGGTGGGATCATGTTTTTTTGCGACCCGAGGCTGTACCGTCCCATGCTTTGGGCGGGAGTGGCCTTTTTGATTTCTGCGCTGATCGGCTCGTTCTGGATCAGCTTCCTTTTGGGGGGACTTCTGGTGGCGTTGGCAATTCTGATCCGATGGCCATAAAAAATGAGATCGGGGGACATGTTCCGCGGGACGTTCTCATATCATTACGGTAGAAACCAAAAGGAGGAAACAGAAATGGAAATCCTGTTTCAAGCGCAGACCATTACGTATCTGGCCGAAAAACGCTATGACGATCTCCAGCAGGAGCAGACCGGCGAGATCACCATTCCCGAAACCCTGCCGGAGCTGGGCAGGGTCATTGACAGCTTTGGCGTGGTGCTGATCCATGAGCGCAGCGTGGACAGCGGCAGCGTGTGTGTGACCGGCACGATTCAGACCGGCGTGCTTTACGTTCCGGCAGGGGAGGAGGGCGTGGAGCGGCTGGATCTCAGCCTGCCCTTCACAGTCACCAAAAAGGTTCCCACGCAGGCGGATTCGATGCTCCACTGCTGGTGCTGGCTGCGGAGCATTGACGCGCGGTTTGTCAACAGCCGCAAGCTTCTGATTCGCGCCGGCCTGTCCAGCGAGTTGACGCTCCTGACCCCTGCGGAGCTGACGCTGCAGCAGCTCACAGAGGCACCGAAAGGACTGGTCTGCAAGACGGAGACCTACCCCATGCGGCTGCCCCTCTGCGCGGCGGAGAAGGAGGTTCAGATCGCGGACGAGGTGTTGATGCCGGAGGACGGGCCGGGGGCGGATCGGCTGCTGAAGGCCCAGTGTACCGTGTCTGTGACCGAGCGGCGCGTCCTTGGGGATAAGGCGGTGTTTCAGGGGGCGCTGGAGCTGCGGATTCTTGCGTCGTCCGAGGATGGACGTCTGTTCACTTGGTCCGGGTCCGTGCCGTATTCCCAGTACGTTGAGCTCGAACGCACCTGTGCCGAGACGGACCATCTGTCCGTACAGCCGATTCTCCGTCATGTGGAGATCGACACGGATGGGCAGCCGGACAGCCGCCGTCTGCTGGTCAACGTGAGCTTCACAGCCCAGACGGTTCTCTGGGGCGAGGTTCCCGTCACGCTGACGCAGGATGCCTATTATCTCGACGGAGAGCTTGCGCCCCAGTGGGAGGCCTGCGCCCTGACGCCCTGCCTCGACAGCATGGAAACCGCGCTGGCGCAGTCTGTGGAGTTGCCTGCGGAGGCGGAGCGGGTCCTCGACTGGACCAGCTTCCGGGATCGGACAGTCCCTGTGTCCGGCGGGGAGGCGGCGCAGACCACGCTGGGCGTCAACCTGTTGTATTACGATGGGGACGGGAAGCTGCAAAACCGGATGCTGCGACGGGAGCTGCGGCTGGAGCGGCAGGCGGAGCCGTCCGCAGACTGGCGCTGCACGGTGCAGGTCGATCAAACGCTCCAGCAGCAGGGCCGTCAGCTGTTGCTTCCTGTGCGCGTCAGCCAGCGCTATTGCCAGAGCGCGCCCATGCGCAACCTCTGCGGCGGGACGCTCAAAACGCTGCCGCGTGGGGACGGCCCCTCGCTGATTGTCCGCACGGCCTCGGGAGACCTCTGGGACATTGCCCGCGACAACGGAAGCACCGTGCGGGCAATCCAGACGGCGAACGAGCTGGAGGAGGCCGCGCTGAACCGCGAACGACTGCTCCTGATCCCAACCGGACGGGGCGTCAATACCTTGGAGGAGGTCACGGAATGAAGCTCTATGAGGATATGGAACGGCGGACCGGCGGCAGCGTTTATCTCGGCGTAACCGGTCCCGTGCGGGTGGGAAAATCCACCTTTGTCAAAAGGATGATGGAGGAGCTGGTCATTCCGGGGATTCAGGACGAATACGCCCGGGAGCGGGCGAGAGATGAGCTGCCGCAGAGCGGTTCCGGCAAAACGATTATGACGGCCGAGCCGAAATTTGTCCCCGAGGAGGCGGTGGAGATCTGTCCCGACGGACAGACAAAGCTCTCCATCCGCCTGATCGACAGCGTGGGCTACGTGATTCCCGGCGCGCTGGGCGCCACGGAAAACGGAACGCCGCGCATGGTGACGACGCCGTGGTTTGACCGGGAAATTCCCATGACCGAGGCGGCGGAGCTGGGAACAAAAAAGGTGATGGAGGATCACTGCACCGTCGGCCTCGTTGTGACTACCGACGGCACCGTGACCGATCTTCCGCGCGAGGCCTACACGGAGGCCGAGATGCGTGCGATCCGCGATATGCAGGCGACGGGAAAGCCCTTTCTGGTGCTGCTGAATTCAACGCAGCCGGATCATCCGGACACCGAAAAGCTGGCAAATGACCTTCAGGTACAGACCGGCGCAAGGGTTTTGCCCGTGGATCTGCTGGTGCTGGATCGCGGCGCTATTTCCTCGATTCTGACGGAGCTGTTGGGGCAGTTTCCGCCCAGCTGTCTGGAATTCAGCTTCCCCTCCTGGTTTGACGCGCTGGAGGCGACACAGCCCTGCAAGCAGGTCGTGTTCCGGGCCATTCGGGAGGCGGCCCCGCGCATCACCAGAATGGCGCAGTCCGGGATGCTCTGCGAGACCTTGGGGGCACTGGAGGAGGTCAACCGCTGCACAGTGGGGGAGATTGACCTTGGGCGCGGCGCAATCCGCTATTCCGTGAGTCTGCCGGACGCCCTGTTCTATGGCATTCTCTCCCAGCGCTCCGGCGTGGAGATGGAGAACGACGCGGATCTGCTTCGCACGCTGGGCCGGTATGCCGAGATTCGTGAGGAGTATGAGCACCTGCGCTCCGCGCTCGAGCAGGTGCGGAGCACCGGCTACGGCGTGGTCATGCCGGAGCGGGAGGAGGTTGCCCTGCACACGCCGGAGCTGATTAAAAAGGGCGGAGCGTGGGGCGTCCGCGTGCGAGCCACCGCGCCGTCGATCCACATGCTTCGCGCGGACCTGATGGCGGAGGTCAGTCCGGTGGTCGGCAGCGAGCAACAGGCGCGCGAGCTGGTGCAGACCCTCACTGCCGCCGACGAAGGAGACAGGGAGGCTGTCTGGCAGAGCAATCTCTTCGGCAAGACCCTGTATGATCTGGTCAACGAGGGACTGAACGCCAAGCTTGCCTCCCTGCCCGAGGATGCGCGGATGAAGCTGCGCAAAGCCCTTGAACGAATTGCCAACGAGGGAGCGCACGGACTCATTTGTCTGGTTTTGTAAATTGCGCTTGCATTCCTCCGTCCCATGCGGTACAATAGAACCGCCGCAGGAAACTGCGGGATGAAGTGTACCACTTGGGAAAGGATGTAATAATTGTGGAACCCTTTGCAAATCTGACGCTTCCGGAAAAGGAAGCCCTTCGCAAGACCCTGCGGGAGGAGTTTGACCGCGTCTGCGAAAAGAAGCTGAAGCTCAACATGGCGCGCGGCAAGCCCGGCAAGGAGCAGCTGGATCTGGTTTCCGGCATTCTGACTGTACTGACCGACCCCGCGGACTGCGTGTGCGACGATCTGGACGTGCGCAACTACGGCAACCTCTCCGGTCTGCCCGCGGCCAAGCGCCTCTTTGCCGAGATTCTGGACTGCAAGCCTGAGCAGTGCTTCATCGGCGGCAGCGCCAGCCTCCAGCTCATGTACGACCTGATTGCCAAGGCCTATACTCATGGCCTGCGCCACAGCAGCCGTCCGTGGTCGCAGGAGCCGAAGGTCAAGTGGCTTTGCCCGGCCCCCGGCTACGATCGCCACTTCGGCATTTCCAATCACTTCGGCATGGAGCTGATCACCGTTCCTATGACGGCCGAAGGCCCCGACATGGATCAGGTCGAGGAGCTGGTCAAGGATCCCGCCGTCAAGGGCATTTGGTGTGTGCCCAAGTATTCCAACCCGCAGGGCATCGTCTACTCCGAGCGAACCGTCGCCCGTCTGGCTGCGCTCAAGCCCGCCGCACCCGATTTTGCGTTGATGTGGGATAACGCATACTGCGTCCATGAGGTCTTTGGCGAGTATCTTCCCTTCCCGGACATTCTGCGGCTCTGCGCCGCCGCCGGGAACCCCGATATGGTCTATGAGTTTGCCTCCACGTCGAAGATTACCTTCCCCGGCGCCGGCATCAGCGTCATGGCGACCAGCGAGGACAATCAGACCTATCTGCAGGGGCTTCTGAAATTCCAGATCATCTCCTACGATAAGGTCAATCAGCTTCGCCACGTCCGCTTCCTGAAGGATAAGGCACATACGATTGAGGTCATGGCAAGGCACGCTGAGGTGCTGCGTCCCAAGTTTGCCTGCGTACTGGATACGCTGGCCCGTGAGATTGGCCCGCTCGGTCTGGCAACGTGGGAGAACCCCAAGGGCGGTTATTTCGTCTCTGTCAACACCGTGCCCGGCCTTGCCAAGCGGACGCTGGCGCTCTGCGCCGAGGCCGGTGTAACGATGACTGCCGCCGGCGCGACCTACCCCTACGGCAAGGACCCCGCCGACAGCAACATCCGAATCGCGCCCAGCTATCCCGGTCTGGAGGAGCTGCAGCAGGCCATGGAGATTTTCTGCCTCTGCCTGAAGCTCGCCGCGCTGGAGCAGGTCGGCTGAGCGACTGTGATTTGTCCATTTGCGCCCCACGGAGAAGCCCGCCTTCTCCGTGGGGCGCATTTCGCGGACAGGTGAAAAAAATGCTTGCTTTTCAATTGATTTATGGTAGAATGAACGTGATATTACAGCCTGCATGAGAGAGGATACGAACATGGAACAAGAAGTGTCCGCGGTCAGGACGCGCGGCGTCAGCGGCGCTGTCCTGAAATGGTTTGCCATCATTACCATGCTCATGGACCATTTTGGGGCTGCCTTTCTGGAGGGAATGTTTTCCGCCCGGGGGTATCGCTGGGGAACCGGTATTTTCTCCTACAACTTCTGTATTGCAATGCGGATCATTGGGCGGCTTGCCTTCCCGGTTTTCTGCTTTCTGCTGATTGAGGGCCTTGTCCATACCCGGAGCCGCTGGAAGTATCTGCTGCGTCTTGCCGTTTTTGCGTTGCTCTCCGACGTCCCCTTTGATCGGGCTTTTTTTCAATCGTGGTTTACGCTGAAGCACCAGAACGTATTCTTCACCTTGATGCTCGGCCTCGCTGCCTGTGCTGCGTGGGATTGGCTGACGCAGGGCAATGATCCCGCGTGTCCTCCGGTGCGTGGGCTTGCGGCGATACTTGTCGCTGCCGCCGCCGTTCTCGGGGCGGAGTGGATTCATTCAGACTACGGCGCGCTTGGCGTTGTCCTGATTCTTGTGATGTATCTGCTCCGGGAGAAGCCCTATGCAAGAGATCTGCTTGGGATCGGCGTTCTGTGCTTGATGTTCCTGATGGGGCATTCCCATTGGATTGAGGTGTTTGGCGCTTTGAGCTTCCCCCTGTTCCATCTCTACAATGGGCAGCGAGGCCGTCAGCCCAAGTATTTTTTCTACGTTTTCTATCCGGCCCATTTGCTGCTCCTCTATGGACTGCTGGTGCTGGTTCGGTAGTACGGTACGATTTCATCATTGACCGAAAACACGCAGCGGCGGTGCGTTCCGCACGTTTCCGCTGCGTGTTTCATATCCAAATGGAGGAAACAACATGACGCAAAAGGAACCTTCTCGGGAAGCGCTGGAGCATTTGGCGCTTGAGGAACAAAACGCACAGTCGGAGAAGCAGGAGTACGTCGAACGCCCCAAGTTTCAGCGCATCCTTGCTTGGATCCTGACCGGTGTCGTCGTGGTCGGCGTATTGCTGTATTTTGCGTGGATCGCCGGCATTTTGAAGTGAGCGCCATGCGAATTCTCGGCATTGACCCCGGCTACGCGACAACGGGCTTCGGCCTGCTCGCGTCCGATGCGGCGGGCGTCCGCCTGCTGCAATACGGCGTCGTCACCACGCCCAAGGAGCTGCCGTTTCCCCAACGTCTGGAGGTGCTGTATGACGATCTGCTCCGTCTGGTGGAGGTTACGTCGCCCGACGCCGCAGCCGTGGAGGAGCTGTTCTGGGGCCACAACATTACGACCGGTATCGGGGTTTCCCACGGACGGGGCGTGATTCTGCTGGCACTGACCAAAGCGAAGGTCCCGGTCTTTGAGTACACGCCGATGCAGGTCAAGCAGGCCGTGGTGGGCTACGGCAAGGCGGAGAAACGGCAGGTCATGGACATGACCCGCCGCCTGCTGCACATGGAAAAGGTCGCGCGCCCGGACGACGCGGCGGACGCGATTGCCATTGCCCTGTGCCACGCCCGGTCTCAGACCTCTCTGCTTTCCCGTCTGCAGGCGGATCATCAGGAGTAATGAGTATGTTTTACTATTTGAGCGGAAAAATTACGGTTTTAGAGGCTGGCTTGGCGGTCGTGGACTGCGGCGGTGTGGGCTATGCCTGCCATTGCAGCACCTACACGCAGTCTCAGCTTCGGGTGGGGGAGGAGAAGCGCCTCTATACCCACGTCAACGTGAAGGAGGACGCCTTCGATATTTATGGCTTCTCCGGACGGGAGGAGCTGCGTTTGTTTGAGCTGCTCACCGGAGTCACCGGGGTCGGCCCTGCCTCTGCGCTTGCCATCCTGTCGGTGCTCTCGCCCGATCAGCTCACCCTCGCAATTCTGACCGGCGACGAAAAGGCCATGACCCGCGCCAAGGGCGTCGGAGCCAAGAGCGCGAAACGAATAATTTTAGAGCTCAAGGACAAGATCGGCGGCGAGCTCGATTTCTCCGCCGGGAGCGGGGGAGCGGTTGGACTGCCCGCCGTTGGACAGGACAGCGGCAAGGTTGCGCTCGCGGCGGCGGCGCTGGCGGAGCTGGGCTACTCGCAGACCGAGGCGGCGGCAGCGCTCAAGGGCGCCGATGCAGAAGCGCTGAGCGTCGAAGAGCTGGTTCGTTACGGTCTGCGCGCCATGGTGATGAAGTAAGGAGGCGTCGGCATGAGCATTGATTTCTCTCAGGATTACGAGGCGCCCGTGGTGACGGCCTCCATCACGCCGCTGGACGAGGGGGAGTTCTCCCTTCGACCCAAGACGTTGCGGGACTACACCGGTCAGGAAAAGGCCAAGGAAAACCTTGCGGTTTATATCGAGGCTGCCAGACGCCGCAACGAGCCGCTGGATCACGTCCTGCTGTACGGGCCTCCAGGCCTTGGCAAAACCACACTTGCCGGCGTGATTGCAAACGAGATGGGCGTCAACGTCCGCGTGACCTCCGGCCCTGCCATCGAAAAGCCCGGCGACCTTGCCGCCCTGCTGACAAACCTGAACCCCGGCGACATTCTGTTCATCGACGAGATTCATCGGCTGAACCGTGTGGTCGAGGAAATCCTCTATCCCGCGATGGAGGACTTCGCAATTGACATTATCGTGGGGAAAGGGCCGAGCGCAAATTCAATCCGTCTGGATCTGCCACGCTTTACGCTGATCGGCGCGACGACGCGGGCGGGGCAGCTCTCCTCGCCCCTGCGCGACCGATTCGGGGTTTCCCTGCGGCTGGAGCTGTACCGCCCCGAGGAGCTGGCCCGTATCGTCACGCGCTCGGCAAGCCTGTTCGGGATGCAGATTGATCCGGACGGGGCGCGGGAGATCGCCTCCCGCAGCCGCGGTACGCCGAGAATTGCAAATCGCATCCTCCGCCGGGTGCGGGATTATGCCCAGATCTATTATGACGGCGTGATCACCGCCGAGGCCGCGTCGCACGCGCTGGAAAAGCTGGAGATCGACAAGCTGGGCTTGGACCGGATCGACCATCGGATGCTCCGCGCCATTATCGAGAACTACGGCGGCGGACCGGTGGGGCTGGAGACGCTGGCCGCTACGATCGGGGAAGAGGCGGTGACGCTGGAGGACGTGTATGAGCCGTATTTGATGCAGCTCGGCTTTCTCGCACGAACCCCGCGCGGCCGCTGCGTGACGCAGCTTGCCTATGAGCATCTTGGCCTCGACATGCCGGGGCAGCAGCAAATGCGCCTTTGAGCGTCCGACACACGCGGCTTTTTCGCGGCAGCTGCGCACGATCACGGCTGCGTAGGAATTCACGTCAAAGAAATACAGAATATTAGGCATTTTTATTCGTAACCCTTTGTTTATATCTGACATATTTGCAAAAAAAGTTGAAATTTTTTGAAAATATTTATTGACAGCGCGACATTGCGTGGTATAATTATCACCGAAAATCAAAGAATAATGATTGGCGGTTTCGGGGCGTCTGCTCCGGCAGAGGGATGATTCTCCCGTCCGCCTCAAGGTGCGCCTGCTGCGGCTTGCGGGGCGCTCGGTTCTGGCGAAAGCGGTTTTCCCGTTTAGCATATATTTTTGCCCATGTTCGCGAAAAGATAGGACAGGCAACCAAAAGAGAGGTAAAATCCATGTTTGAAGACAAGACCTTAGTTTGCAAAGAGTGCGGCAACGAGTTCGTTTTTACCGCCGGTGAGCAGGAATTCTACGCTGAGAGAGGCTTCCAGAACGAGCCCCAGCGTTGCAAGGCCTGCCGTGACGCTCGCAAGAACGCAGCCCGTGCCCCCAGAGAGTTCTTCACTGCCACCTGCGCTGCCTGTGGCCGGGAAGCCCGCGTCCCCTTTGAGCCCAAGACCGATCGTCCTGTGTACTGCAGTGAGTGCTTTGCCAAGATGAGAGAGAACGGCTGATTCTTCCAGCCTTGCGGCATCCGAGCGGATGCCGCTTCTCTTTTTTCTGCCGGTTTTGCCCCGCAGAATGGAGGGTTCCCCATAAGAGCAGGCTCTGGCGCTCTTTTTGGGGGAAGCGGGAACTTTTTCTGGACATTGACCTGCCTGTGTGATATAGTACATGCGAAAGATACGCGCTCCGTGTCGGGAGAATGTATACCGGAAAGGAGAAAGTATGGAGCAGAACAAAAAGACAGTGACTGCAATCAGTCTTGTTACTGCGGTGACGCTGGTGGCAAAGCTGCTGGGCGTCATCCGGGAAGCCCTTCAGGCGGATGCGTTCGGGACGACGCTGCAGTTTGACCTCTACTCCACTGCCTATAATCATACGGTTTATCTGTTTACGACGTTGGCCTATGCCCTGTGCGTCGCTGCCGTTCCGATCATTTCCAAGAAGCTGGCGGAGGGACGGGAACCTGCGGAGCGCGTGACGGGGAATTTGATCTCCGTCTGTGTCGTTCTGAGTCTGTTTCTCTGCGGCGTTGGGTATCTGCTGATCCGGTTCGCTCCCATTGGGCGCTGGTTTGGCCTGACGGGAGAGAATCTGACAAAGCTGCAAGCCTATCTGCGCATTTGTCTGGCCACGCTTCCACTGATCGTGCTCATCTATCTGCTGGTGGCCGCCATGCAGTCTATGGGATACTACAGCCTTCAGGGGAGCATGAGCCTTCCCTACAATCTGGCGCTGATTGTGTTTCTTGCCTTCTTTGCCAGCGCGGAGCGTATGGAGGAATATGTGCTTGCGGTGTGCCTTGCATGGCTTTTGCAGCTTGCCATGATTCTTCCCAGCGCACGGAAGGAGCATTTTCGGCTTCGTCCCGCACTGCGGCTGAAGGACCCGGATCTGCGGCTTTTTGGCCGGACGGCGCTGGTCACCCTGTTTACGACGTCGATTTTCCTTTGGTGCTATCTGGCGGATACAAATACCGTTTCCACCTACGGCGACGGCGCAGTCAGCGGGGTATATTACGCGGATAAGCTGTTTACGCCGGTTGCGACCACGCTGATTTACAGCATCAGCGTCGTCCTCTTTCCCAAATTCAATATGGAATTCACCCGCACGGGCGAGCAGGAATACAAGCGCTATGTGGGCGGCACGCTCGGCAATACGCTCTTTGTGATCCTCCCGTTTTCCGTGCTGTTCAGCGCGTTCTCGCTGCCGATGATTCAGGTGCTTTTTGAACGGGGGAATTTTGACAGGGCTTCCTCTGCCATGACCGCCGGGATCTTCTCCATGTACGCTCTGGGAATGGCCGGGTTCTGTGTGCTGGATATTATCAACAAGGCGTACTACACGATGCGCAAGACCCTTGCGCCGTTGCTGATCAACGGCGTGGTGCTGGCTGTGAATCTGGGGCTGAACCAGCTGCTCTCCGGGCAGGAGAAGCCGGGGCTGATCGCGCTGGCGACTGCGCTTGCCCTGAGCGTCGGCGGCCTTCTGGCCCTGCTCTGCTTCTTCCGCCGATCCAAGGGAGCGTTTCCTGTTTCCAGACTCTTGAAGGAGCTCGTCTCTGCCGCTGTAACGGGAGCTTTGGCCTACCTCTGTGCCGACGCGCTCTCCGCGCTGGAGCAGAGTAAGCTCCTGATGCTGGCGGAATACGCAGTGCTTGGGGTGGTCGGGATTGTGTTCTACGGACTGCTTTGCTGGCTGCTGGGGGACCGAGAGGCGATTACCATGATGCTCGGTCGTTTTAGAAAGGGGAGAACCTGATGTGAACAAGCTGCGACGATTCGACCGATTGCTTCTGGCAGTGAGTCTTCTGTTCTCTCTGGCTGCGCTTGTGCTGGTGATCCAGCGGGTGAAGATCGAACAGGCGCAGAAAACGGTTTGCCCGGTCATCAGCTATGAGGACGTTACTACGCTGGCACAGGCCTCCGGCGAGTCGATGGAGGAGTGGTATCAAACGCTGTCAGAGGCCGGCCTGCGGGGCGTTCTGATGACGCCGAAGCAGATGAAAAAAACGGAACGCGTTCAGCCTGTCTCGGATGCGGACCTGTCTGTCATACAAATTGGCGGCCTGTCCAAGACTGCGGTTTATTTTCCCGCACTTCACTATGACGAATCCACATGGACATCCAAGACCAAAAGCGTTCTGACAACGGTGGAGACCAAGCCTATCCAAGAGGTTGTCGATTCTCTGATTGCCCAAAACAGCCTGCTCGTTCTGATGGAAAAGGAGGCGCAGACCGGCCTCACGCTGCCGGATGGCTGGGATGCCGCTGCTTATTCCGGCAGAATCGCCAAGGGCTATTGGCTCAACCGCTGGTGCCAGAAATCCGTGGGCAGGCTCGGCTACGCCGGGACGGAGGAGACGGAGAACATTCTCTACCGCACGGTTGTGGACCGCGGAATTCAGGTGCTCTGGATTGCCCCCGTCTCCACGGAGGACGGCAATATGGTGACAGAGTGCGCGGTCTATGCAAATCTGCTCACCGAGTTGGAACACCGTCTGAACAGCGCCGGATATACTTATGGAATGCCGGAAGGCTATGCGCCCTCCGAGCCGTCGTTCCTGCTCCTGTTCTTCACAGGGCTGGCTGTGCTGTTTGCCTGCCTGCTGTTTGTCAGAGCTCTGATTCCGATGCCGGCCAAGGTGGAATTGGGGCTGGCGGCATTATGCGTGGCCGAGAACGCGCTGGCGCTGCTGCTATTCCGTTCGCTTCAGATTACCGTGCTTGCACTTGCAGGCTCGATCGTCTATCCCTGCCTTGCTGCGATGCTGATGGAGACTTGGATGGAACGATCCGAACCGGAGAAGCACCGGCTGCGCGGGATGCTGGTCGGCGGACTTCTCTGCGTCGGTGTGGCGCTTCTGGGCGGACTGGAGATCGCAGCGCTCCAGAGCAGCCGGGCGTATCTACTGGTTCTGCGGATGTTCCGCGGCGTGAAGCTCAGTCAAAGCTGTGTCTTTGGATTCGCGTTTTTGTATTTCGGCTACCAATGCTTCCATTGTCCCGGAAACAAGCTCCGCGACGACAGAAAGGCGCTTCTCAAAGAGCTGCGTTCTCCCGTGCTGGTGGGCCTTGTTCTGGCGGCAATGCTCGGGATCGGGCTTGTGTACCTGCTGCGCACGGGCGACCGGATGCTGGACGTCTCCGTGCTGGAACAGCGCCTGCGGAATGTGCTGGAACGGATTGTTCTGTACCGTCCCCGCACGAAGGAATTCTTGCTGGGCTGGCCCTTCCTCTGCATGGGCCTGTTCTTCTGCTTCCGCAGAAAACGTGTTCTGCGTTGGCTTTGTGGAGTGTTTGCCGCCATTGGCTTTGCCTCCATTGCAAATAC
>CACXHI010000039.1 GCA_902767395.1 Oscillospiraceae bacterium | reverse complement strand
TACTTCAAGACGATGGGAAAGATCGGTGACCTTTTGAATAACGTGCTGATCATTGGAGGGAAGATCAAAAGCTCCCTCTATCCGATCTACCTCTTCGGACGGTTCCCGGAAGGCGATTGGCTTGCGATGCTGGCATGGACAGGCGGCGTTCTGCTGGCGCTTGCTCTGATTTGGTTCCTGCTCCAGCACAGCTTCCTCTCGGTTGCGACCTCCACGCCCGCCGGTAAGCACGCGGTCTACCGGGAGAAGAAGAGCAAGCAGACCTCTGTTTCCTCCGCCCTGCTGCGCAGGGAATGGTATCGTTTCTCCGGCAGTGCGACCTATATGCTCAACTGCGGCTTGGGCGTGGTCTTCCTGCTGGCAATGCCGCTTGCCATCCTGTTCCTGCCCAAGCAGATGCCTGCCGAATTGGAATCAATTTCCCAAACCATTTTTCAGGAAGAAATGAAGGGAGTCGTCCCGGTCTTCCTCGGCGCGGTTTTGGCAATGCTGGGGAGCATGGTGACGATTACTGCGCCGTCCGTCTCTCTGGAGGGCAAAACCCTGTGGCAGATTCAAAGCCTGCCTGTTGAGCCGTGGCGGATTCTGCGGGCAAAGCTGATGCTCCATCTTGCAGTCACGGCAATTCCGAGCCTGTTCTGCTTCCTGATCATCACGGTGCTCATACCCGCGACGCTGGCGCAGAAGCTTCTGGTCTTTGGCATTGACGTGCTGTTTACTGTTTTCTTCGCCCTGTTCGGCCTGCTGGCGGGCGTGAAATGGGCGAACCTCGGCTGGAAGAACGAAACCGCTGCGGTGAAGCAGAGCGGCACGGTTGCGTTTTCCATGCTTGCCAGCATGGGCCTGACCATCGCCTTCGGCGGTCTCTATTTCTGGTTCGGCTGGCGCATCGGCGCAACGGCGTATCTGGGAATTGCTGCCCTGCTCCTCCTTGCCGCCAACGCTGCGATGCTTGCCTGGCTGCGCGGGCCCGGCGCTCGCCGCTTCACAGAGCTGTCGGCGTAACCCAGATAAATCAAGCGGCGTGACGCACACGATGCGCCACGCCGCTTGATTTATCGCGTTGCTTTCTAAAAGTCCATTGACTGCGCGCAGGGCCATTTAAGCTCGTTCTGCGCAGGACCGGAGATCAATTTGCCGCGGAAATCGAACCGCGAGCCGTGGCAGGGGCAGTCCCAGCTCTTTTCGTCCGGGTTCCACTCCAGCTGGCAGCCCAGATGCGGGCAACGGACGTCGACGGCGTGGATGACGCCGTTTTCATCCTTGTAAACGCCCGCCTTCTTCCCGTGCAGCCGCACAATGCCGCCGTGTCCCCGCGGAAGCTGTTCCGCCTGCTCGATGGGAAGCTGGAGGAGCTGCTTTGTGAGTCCCTTGATGGCGTGTCCGCCTTCTCCGGCAATTGCGCGCACCGCCTCGGCGTCCAAACGTCCCGGCGTGAAGACCTCGGCATACGGGTTCTCCCTGCCGCAAATTCGGTCACACAGCAGTGTGGCGGAAACCATGGACCCGGTCATGCCCCATTTCTCGAAGCCGGTTGCAACGTACCAGTACGGCCGGCTTTTTGCATACGGTCCGATATAGGGGGCGCCGTCCGCCGTCATGCAGTCCTGCGCCGACCAGTGCGCAGCCTCGCGGCTGTCCGGAAACCACCTTGCCGCCTGCATCCTCAGCGCCTCGTAGTGTCCGCCTGCGTGGTTTTCGCCCGTGCGGTGTCCTCCGCCGCCAAGCAGAAGCAGATCGCCGTATCTGCGGAAGGAGTACCCCCCGCTTTCCGCGCCGATCCAGATTCCGTCCGGACACCGCGCGTTTTCCAGAGCCAAAACGTAGGAACGCTCCTGATGGACGCGCGCGAAGTACAGCCCCGGGAAGTTGACAAAGGGATAGTGACAGGCAAAGACGACGTGTTCTGCGCGGACGGTTCCGCTTGCGGTCAGTAGCCTGTGGTGCTCCACGCGGCGCACCGGGGTGGCTTCATAGATCGTCAGCGGTTCGGAAACCGCCTTCAAAAATTTGAGCGGGTGAAACTGCGCCTGCCGTTCCACGCGCACCGCCCATGCCGCGCCGCCGGGGATGTCCGGATCGCGCACCAGCGACGCGGGAAGCCCCAGCCGCGCTTCGGCCTCTGCCTCCTGCTCGAGCTGCCTCCGGTCGTCGCCGTAGACGTAGGCGTTCGTTTCCTCCAGTTCGCAGTCGATTCCCTCCGCACGAATCAGCGCCCGGTAGGCCTCAACAGCGGCGAGATTCGCAGAGGCGTACCGTCTTGCCCTGTCCTCGCCCAGCGCTTGGATGCGCTTGCGGGCAAACAGGCCGTGCTGCGCGGTAATCTTTGCGGTTGTATAGCGGGTCTGGCCGCTTCCGATCCGGTTTGCCTCCAGCACCACGACCTGCTTGCCCGCCTTTTGCAGGGCAGCGGCAGTCAGGAGCCCGGCCATGCCCGCGCCAATCACCGCCACCTCCGTTTCCACGTTGCCGCGCAGCGCGCCACGCGGCGGGATGTTACAGGTTTTTGACCAAATAGATTCCATAGCTGCCTCCCGCGATTAAAGCTTTCCTGTATATTTCCCCCAATGGGTGCAAAAAATGTGTGGGAAGAACGTCTGGAGGATGAAAAAATGAACCGACTGCAATATGAAAAATCCCCCTACCTACTCCAGCACGCGGAAAACCCCGTGGACTGGTGGGCGTGGGGGACGGAAGTCTTTGAAGCGGCGCGACGGCAGGACAAGCCGGTGTTCCTCAGCATCGGTTACGCTACGTGTCACTGGTGTCATGTGATGGCGCACGAATCGTTTGAAAGCGACGACGTTGCGGAAGCCTTGAACCGCGACTTCCTCTCCGTCAAGGTGGACCGTGAGGAGCGCCCCGACGTGGACGCGGTTTATATGGAGGCCTGCCTTGCAATGACCGGGTCCGGGGGCTGGCCCTTGACAGTGCTGCTTACCCCGGATCAGAAGCCGTTCTGGGCGGGAACCTATCTGCCGAAGGCGCAGCTGCTCTCCCTGCTGGAGCACGCGGCGGAGCTGTGGCGCAACAGTCGCAGCCGCATCCTCTATGCGGGGGAACAACTGACCGCGCATCTGCGCGAGGAAGCGCAGCCCCGACCGGGTAGGCCCTCGCGTGATTTGGTCAAGGCGGGCGCTGCGGCCTTTTCCCGTTCTTTTGACGCGCAATGGGGCGGCTTCAGCGGGGCGCCCAAGTTCCCCTCCGCGCACAATCTGCTGTTTTTGCTGCGCTATGCCGACGTGACGGGAGATGCACACGCGCGGCAGATGGTGGAACACAGCCTTGCGTGCATGGCGCGTGGCGGCATTTTTGACCACGTCGGCGGCGGCTTTTCGCGCTATTCGACCGACCGCCGGTGGCTCGTGCCGCACTTTGAGAAGACGCTCTACGACAATGCGCTGCTCGCCCTCGCTTACACGGAGGCATGGCGACGGCGGAAGCGCGCGTGGCAGCGCTCCGTCGCGCAGAGGACGTTGGATTACGTTCTGCGGGAGCTGACCGATCCTGCGGGCGGGTTTCTCTCCGGGCAGGATGCGGACAGCGACGGCGTGGAGGGAAAATACTACGTTTTCACGCCGGACGAGATCAAACAGGTATTGGGTGCGGACGCCGAAGCGTTTTGCAAGCGCTATGGCATCACGGCGGGCGGTAATTTTCACGGGAAGAGCATACCGAATCTGGTGGATACGCCGGATTGGGAGACTGCGCCGCCGGAAGAGCGCCTGAACAAGCTGTACGAAGCCCGAAACGCGCGTACCACGCTCCGCCGCGACGACAAGGTGCTTGCCGCTTGGAACGGTCTGATGCTCGCAGCGCTGGCCCGCGCGGGGCTGGTGTTCGACGAGCCGCGCTACACGCGCGCAGCGGAAAAGGCGGCCGCGTTTCTCCGTCAGCATTTGACGGACACCCAAGGCCGCCTCTTCGCCCGCTGGTGCGGCGGCGAGGCGGCACACAGCGGAAAGCTGGATGATTATTCGTTCTTAGCATGGGGGTTGCTGGAGCTCTACGGCGCGACCTTCCACCTTCCGTATTTGGAGGACGCCTGCCGATTGGCCGATTGCCTGCTGGAGCTTTTCTGGGACCCGGCGCACGGCGGCTTCTTTCCCTACGCTTTGGACGACGAGCCGCTGATTCTGCGGAAGAAGGCTCCTTACGACGGCGCCATGCCGTCAGGCAACGCTGTCGCGGCCCTGGTGCTCTCGCGGCTTGGCCGCCTTACAGGCGTACAGAAATGGCGGGATGCCGCAACGAGGCAATTCCGCTATCTCTCCGGCGCGGCGCAGGAGACCCCTTTGGGACACGGCTTCACCCTTTTTGCGATGACCGAAGCGCTTTGGCCTGCCGGGGAGCTGGTCTGTGCCGCGCGGGAAACGCCTGCCGCGCTGTTCCCGTTCCTGCGGGAGCCTGCGCAAGCCGGTCTGGCTGCCGTGGTCAAAACCGAGTCCAACGCCCGGCGGCTTGCCGTCCTCGCACCCTTCACTGCGGATTACCCGGTGCCGGAAAGCGGAGCGCGGTACTACCTGTGCAGGGACGGAAGCTGTCAGCGCGGCATAGACACGATTTAGAACAAATCAGCCGCTTGTTTCCTAATGGGCGCCGAGGCTGTAGACGAGCATGATACAAAGCGCCACACCGAAGGGAATGAGCTTTTTGAGAATGATCTTCATCATGGCGGCCTCCTTTTTCCTGCCGTTGAGTTCGCTGCTGTGAATAGTGATCTGGAGCAGGACCGCAGGAGGCAGGGAAATTATGCCCCTGTGGTCGAAGGTTAGCTTATGCTAACGAGATAATTATAACAAAAGCACATCGGCTTGTCAAGCAGGAAACCAATGCACGTCGGCACGCCGTCCGTTCGGGTTATACTGCAGAGGCCACTGATCACAGCGGCCTCTCTCCCCATCTATGGTGTGACCAATCCCTGCATCATCCTGGTCGATGTGGTCATCGACCACTGCGGATTCTTGCGCCGGATCGTTTGTCCGGCGGCACAGACGTTTGGCCTGTCCCCATGACAGCGCGATTCAAGTTCTATCCCGCGTCGGTGGGGAGCGGGAAGGTCACGGTGAAGGCGATGCGATCCTCTGCGGGATATTCGGCCTCCAGACGGCCACGGTGCTGGAGGGTGATGACCTGTGCGGCGGACAGCCCGATTCCAAAACCGCCGGAGCGCTGTGTCCGTGCCGAATCGCCCCGATAGAACCGGTCAAATAACCGCTCAGGCGGGCAGTCCGGCAGCGTGTCGCAGCGGTTCTCCAGCCGCAGCGCACAGGTCTTCTCCTCGCCCTGGAGCGTCAGATTCAACGACGAGCCCTCGGTGGCGTACTTCACGGCGTTGTCAAACAGAATCGAGCAGAGGTTGGCAAGCTGTGCCTCGCTGCCACGGACGCACAGCCCCGGCGCAATTTTCCCGTCCAGCGTCAGACCCTTTTGCTCCATGGGGGTCTGGAACATTTGGGCCGTTTTCTCCACCAACGCGGACAGATCCACCGAGGCGAGGCTGCCAAGGGCGGGGGCCTCCTCGGCCCGCGCCAGCGTCAGTAGATTCCGGGTCAACTCGGTGAGGCGGGCAGTCTGCGCCTTGATGTTCCGGCTCCACTTTGTTTCCCCTGCGATCAGCTCCATGGCCTCGGTATTGGCCTGAATGATGGCAAGCGGCGTCTTCAGCTCATGGCCCGCGTCGGTTACAAACTGGCGCTGACGCTCCATATTCTCCGCGATGGGGGCAATGGTCTTTTTTGAAAGGAGCACGACCAGACCCAGCATCAGCAGCCAGCTGCCCAATCCCGCAAGCGCGGAGAGGGCCGCGACGCGGAGAACGGCGTTGCGGCGGGTGGAATTCTCCAGAAACACGAAAACCGTCTCGCCTGCGGCGTTCTGCCGGGAGGCGAAGCGGAAGCTGTCCGCCCGGCCCTCGGTTTTCCCCGCCGCAAAGGCTTCGGCGGCCAGCGCGGCGGCCTCGTCTGCGGTGACGGAGGAGATCCGACTCACGTCGGTGCGCTCCACCGTGCCGTCTGCGAGCCACGCGGTAAAGTAGACGGCGGAGAGACGGTCGTTCTCTGTCAGAACCTCGGCCATAAAGCCCCGTCCGCGCCCGTCCTCCCGCTGGAAGGGGGGCGCGCCGTCGGGGGGGTCCCACCCCTCTCCGGCGGGGAAGGTCGGAAGCGTCTCCCCTTCGGGCGGCTGACCGTCCGGGAAGCGCTCAGGCCGTCCCTGCGCTTCCATCTGCACAAGGTTGTCCAGAAGACGGGTCGTATCCTGCACCGTGGTCCATGCGTTCACCACGTTGACAACCCCCAGCAGGACAATTAGCAGAACGGTGACGGCAATCATCGCCGTCACGATAAACTTCCGTTTCAGCGTCTGGGTCATGTCGTTTGCTCCAGCATATAGCCGATGTTGCGTTTGGCCTTGATTTGAACGTCTGCCCCCAGCGAGACGAGCTTTTTGCGCAGATAGGAAATATAGACCCACACAATGCCGATCTCCGCGTCGGTGTCGTAGCCCCAGACCTTGACCAGAAGATCCTCGGTGGAGAGATAAATTCCCCGATTGAGCAGAAACAGCTCCATCATCTGAAATTCCAGCTTGGGAAGAAGAAGCTTTTGGTCCCCCACCGAAAGCGTATAGCTCTTTCGATCCAGACAGAGATTGCCAAGCTGAAGCAGATCGGGCGTATAGTCCTCCCTGCGGCGAAGCATGGCCCGGACGCGGGCGAGCAGCTCGCCCATGGCGAAGGGCTTCGACAGATAGTCGTCCGCGCCGAGATCCAGCCCCTGAATCCGATCCTCGATCTCGGCCTTTGCGGTCAGAAGCAGGATGGGAGTGCGGTTGCCTGCGGCCCGCAGCCGCCGGAGCACCTCCAGCCCGCTGAGCTTGGGCATCATCACGTCCATAATGATCCCGTCGTACTGGTCGTTCTCTGCCCAGTCCAGCGCATCTTGCCCGTCATATACGACGTCCACCTTGTATTTGTGATATTCCAGCACGTCCACGACTGCCTCGGCAAGGCTGTGTTCGTCCTCGGCATAAAGGAGTTTCATGAGAGCACCTCCACGGTTTTTTGTTCATTATAGCTAAAAAGTGTTTTTTTGTCAACGGAAAGACGGAAACACTTGACAAAACAGGGGGACAGGAGGTAAAATATCAGGGTCAAAAGACCTTGACTGTAAAGGAGGACAACGAAATGATTGAAATTCAGGAACTGCCCATCAAGAGAGGAAACGTGCCCCTTCGTGTGGCCAGAGGCCATTTTGCGACCAACCACAGCCATATCAACTACTACATTGATATTTCCTACCATAAGACCCGTCTGACCGAGGCCAGAGACGTTGCCAAGCAGCTTGCGCCGCATTACCGTTCCATTCCGATCGACACGATCCTCTGTCTGGATGGCACGGCTGTCATCGGCACCTGTCTGGCGGAAGAGCTCGTCGCCTCCTCCCGCAGTGTCAACGATCACCGCGACATCTGCGTGCTGGAGCCGGAGTACAACGCCAACAGCCAGATTATCTTCCGCGACAACGCCCAGCCCCTGATCCGGGACAAGCACGTTCTGGTGCTCATGGCCAGCGTGACCACGGGCTTCACCGCCAACCGCTCCATTGAGGCCATCGGCTACTACGGCGGCATGGTGCAGGGCATTGCGGCCCTCTACAGCGCCGTTCCCGAGTCCGCGGGCTTTGCGGTTCACTCTGTCTACGACATCCGCGACCTGCCCGGCTACGCCAGCTACGACTATCAGGACTGCCCCTACTGCAAGGCGGGCCGTCGTCTGGATGCGCTGGTCAACAGCTTCGGCTATTCCGCGCTGTAAGCGGCAGATTTGGATTCTTCATCCAGTCACCCAAATGGGGTCAGGCGTTCGCCTGACCCCGTTTCGTTCGCTTATTAACGCGCGCTTATTTGCGCGGTCACGGGTCCTCCATGGGCTGCGTGGAGGTTCACGGTGCGGGAACCTGCGCGATCACCCGATCCCGCTTGTTATAATTGCTGGTAGCAATCAGGTTTGTGCCCAAAGAGTTGCCCGCGCGGTCCACCTTGGTTCGGTAGCTGTTGACAACGTAGCCGGTGTAGGGCGTGACGATCACCTCGCCGTTGCTGGCGGAGCCGTCGGTCACCACCTGCGTCCTTGTCTCGTAGGGAATCTCCCGCACCACCTCCGAATACAGCTTGACGGAGTAGTTCTTCCACTCCGTACCGCGCAGCGTAATGTTCACGTTACCGTCAGAGACGGAGGCCAGAATCTTGATGGGATAGGGACTGTTGTTCTGGAAGCGATAGTCGTTCTGCCCCCAGTAGATTGCCGCGTCCATCCCCTTGGGCACATAGGTCACAAGGTAGGTGTGTACATGGCGCTCAATTGTACGCAGATCGGCCTTGAGAACCGCGTAATAGATGGAGGAGGCAACTTGGCAGACGCCGCCGCCGATCTCCGGCACCGAGGCGCCGCCGATGTAGGCCGTGGCCTTGCGGTAGCCCTTCTCCGCCGTGCGCTGCCCCACGGTGGCGTTGAAGGAGAACACGTCGCCGGGCATCAGAATCTTGCCGTTGATTTGGCGGCAGGCAAGGATCAGGTTCACCGTCCGGTCGTCGATCCAGCTGTGCGGGGTGTGAACCTCGGCCAGCACGTCCTGAAACAGGGACGCCTCCACCATCTGTGCCGTGATGGCCGCGGGCATCTCCACCATCGGCAGAGACAGGGTCTCCCCCTCGCCCAGCGTTGCCATTGCCGCGTCGTAGGTCTCCCGCTCCACGCCGTAGCCGTTTTCCTCCGGGAGAATGGCAAAGGTGGACTCGTTCAGCCGCGCATTCTTCGGTTCCTTGCAGAAGGTCTCCCAGATCCGATCCTCCTTCAGGAGCTTCGGACGCTGGGTCTGATATACCATGCTCGGCGTAAGCTCGCCGGTAAAATAGCATCGCAGAAGCTGCCAATAGACGAACTCTCTGGAGATCGTGCGGCCGGTCTGCCCCCGGCTGATCCGCAGAACCTCTTTCCCGTCCTCCGCGTCAGGGTCCGCCGGCTCCACCGCCGCGAAGGACTCCTCGAAGGGCTGGGAAATTGCGTCTACAAACTGATCCGCCAGTGTCCGAATGGCTGCGCGGTCGATAGAAACGTACCGAATCGCGTCCTCAATGCAGAAGCGCCTGTCGTCCAACAGGGTTTCGTCCCAAAGATCGGCCTCTAGGCCCGCCAGATCCACCCGGACGCAGCTCTGCATGGGGGAGATGGAAAACACCTCCGTCTCCCCGGCGGTGGGATGATCGGGGCGCAGAGTCAGATAAACGCTATGATGCTCCAGTTTCTGGGCAAGCGCCTGATACTGCGCGAGGGTCTGCGCTTTCTCAGGGGAAAGCTCCTTGGGCATGTTGATCTCTTCGGTTTTTTTCAGCGCCATCCATACGGTGGCAGCCAGAAGCAGCAGCACCAGAACCGGAAGGGAGACCAAAAGCCAGTCCCGTTTGCGGTGTGATTCGGCGGCGCCGAGGACAGCCGCCGCATTCGCCCCGGGCGGGGCCTTCCGATCGTCCGGCTGTCGCGATATTTCAAACCTTCCTTGCTTCATCAAAAAAGGAACCTCTCTCCATCTGTGATTCTTTGTGATTATGGTCAGGGCGCGGTCACGGAGGCGGCATACTCCAGAAATGCCGCCTGCTGTTCGGGATAATCCTCCGTCTCGCAGTCGCAACGCACCAGCCAGAAGGCGTCCGTCCCAAGGTAGAACGCCGCCAGATCGGTGTGCGAATCCCCGTCCTCCGCCGTGAACGTGTACTCAAAGCAGAGCGGCTGCTGCGGCTCCGCGAGTTGCTTCCAGCCGTCCGGCGCAAGCCAATCCGCCTTGGAGGCCGCGAAGTCCTCCAGCGTCATGCCGTCCGTCGTCTCGGAAAAGGGGACACGGGCCACCTGCACGGCCTCGCCGTTGGAATAGTATGCGCGGGAGAAGCCCTCAGCCCGGTCTCCACTTTCAAAAAAGCTGCTTGAGAGCGTGAGCTGGAGTCCATCGGCGTTGAAGGTCGTCGTCTTGGGCTGTTCCGGGCGGCGGCTGGAGAAAAACAGTCCAATGCCAATGCCAAGCAGCACCGAAACCACAAGCATGATCTTCCGAATCCGTTCCGCCTTCTGGTAGTCGTCCATCGGCTTTCGCCCGGCCTCGGAACCGGAGAAGGACAGGGAGATGCTTCTGCGCTTGCCGGGGAGCATCAGATCTCTGCCCGTGCAGAACAGCGGCTCGGTCCCCTCGGGGAGGGTCATGGTCCCGGCGGTGGTGGACTGACCGTGGCAGTCCATGCGCACGAAAACTCTGGCCTCCGTCTCGGGAACCCAAAAGGTTTGTTCTTCATCCGGCTCGACCGACCCCAAAAGCCGACAGCC
Organism: Oscillospiraceae bacterium; assembly: GCA_902767395.1. Classification (GTDB taxonomy): domain Bacteria; phylum Bacillota; class Clostridia; order Oscillospirales; family Oscillospiraceae; genus JAFRPC01. Next base: position 412 of record CACXHI010000039.1, on the reverse strand, counting down.
CACGCCGTCAATCTCCTGCTCGGCGGCTTCCGGATCCTCCAGCCAGATCTCCGCAGCGCTGGGGTGGAACAGACGTCCCGTTTCTCTGCGTACGGTCAATTCACGCATTGGGACAACTCCCTTCTCATTCATTCTATTTCTACACATTATACCTTGATTCAGCAAAAAAAGCAATCTCCGCGCAACAAAAAAATGGAAATATTTGGATGCTGAATCCTTCCTGCTCTCGAAATGGAAAATGACAAAAAAGAAAAAAGAGAAAAAAACAAAAAAATAGTGCTTGACATTTCAGAAAAACGTGCTATAATCATAGACGCTCCGCAGGGAGCGCATGAATCAGTTGGTGTTGATTGGCTTGAGGGTCCACCTGTTCCCATCCCGAACACAGAAGTTAAGCTCAAGTTCGTCGACG
>CACXHI010000038.1 GCA_902767395.1 Oscillospiraceae bacterium | reverse complement strand
AATGCGGAATTTACCGCCCGTGTCACCGATCTGACGCGGGGCAGCGTGACGCCCGTGGAAACCGGAGAAGTCTTTCGCGCCGTCGCCGTCGAGGGGTGAGCGGGAAAGCACGGGAAACGACGTTTGTCTGACGGAATGGAAGAGGGTGAAATCACGTGACGATTCGGGAAACCCTTGAGCGGCAGGAGCGGGAAGTCCTTTCGCCCTATGCCGCCCTTGCCGCCGAAAGCCGGGGACGGGGGCGCACGGAGCCGGAGCGCGACGACCGTACCTGCTACCAGCGCGACGCCGACCGCATTCTCCACAGCCGAAGCTTTCGGCGTCTGATGCACAAAACACAGGTCTTTCTCCAGCCGGAGGGCGATCACTATCGCACCCGCATGACCCACACGCTGGAGGTCGCCCGTATTGCGCGAACCATTGCCCGTGCCCTGCGTCTCAATGAGGATCTGACCGAGGCCGCCGCGATGGGCCACGATCTCGGACACACGCCCTTCGGTCATGCCGGGGAGCTTGCGCTGACCGAGGTGATGGGAACGCCCTTCCGCCACAACGAGCAGTCTCTGCGCGTGGTGGACAGGCTGGAGAAGAACGGACAGGGCCTGAACCTGACGTGGGAGGTGCGGCGCGGCATCGTCTGTCACAGCGGCGACCAGCTTCCGGAGACGCTGGAGGGCCAGATCGTCCGCCTCGCGGACCGGATTGCCTACATCAACCATGACATTGACGACGCAGTGCGGGCGGGCATTCTTCGGAATGAAGAGATCCCCCCTGCGATTTCTGACGTGCTGGGCGATACGCATTCCCGGCGGATCAATACCCTTGTCTCCGACGTGGTGCAGACCTCCGTGGGCCGCCCGGTCATCGCTATGACCCCGGCCATCGAGACTGCCATGCTGGAGCTGCGCTCCTTCATGTTTGAGCGGGTCTACCGCAACCCCGTCGCCAAGGGCGAGGAATCCAAAGCCCGGCGCATCATTCAGGAGCTGTACAAATACTACATTGCCCACCCGGAAAAGCTGCCGGAGGATTTCCAGCCGCAGCTCGATCTGGAGGGAATGCCCCGCGTGGTCTGCGACTACGTGGCCGGCATGACGGACAAGTACGCCGTCTTTAAGTTTGAAGAAATTTTCGTCCCCACCGCGTGGTCGATCCGATGACTGCAACCGACCCCGCCGCAGCGGCGCAGCCTGTGCGCCACGTGAAGCAACCAAAGCGAAGGAGGTGATTTCCGTGGCTTTTCCCCCGGCATTTATCGACGAGCTGATTGCCCGCAGCCCCATTGACGAGGTGGTGGGCCAATACGTCCAGCTCAAACGCAGCGGGGCCAACTACTTCGGCCTCTGCCCCTTCCACGGGGAAAAGACGGCCTCCTTTTCCGTCGCTCCGAACAAGCAGATGTACTATTGCTTCGGCTGCCATAAGGGCGGCGGCGTGATCAACTTTGTCATGGAGATCGAGGGGCTGTCCTACCCTGACGCCGTGCGGTTTCTCGCCAAGCGGGCCAATCTGGAGGTCCCGGAGGACACACAGTATCAAAGCCAGTACAAGGAGCAGGAGCGCCTCTGGCGTCTGTGCCGCGACGCGGCGAGATTCTATCACGAAACCCTCCGCGGCGAGGCTGGGAAGGCGGCCCGCGCCTATCTGGTCCGGCGGGGCATGGACTGGCCGACCGTGGTGAAATTCGGCATTGGCTTTGCCCCGGATGATTTTCACACCCTGCTTCCGGCAATGGAGCGATTGGGCTACACGCGGGAGGAACTGATTGCCGCCAATCTCGCGGCGGTTTCCCAGAAGAACCCGCAGAACGTCTACGACCGATTCCGGAACCGAATCATGTTTCCGCAGATCGACCTGCGCGGCAATGTGATCGGCTTCGCCGGCCGCACCTTGGACAAGGACGCCAAGGCGAAATACATCAACCCCACTGAGACCCTGATTTTCAGCAAGCGGAAGTTCCTGTTTGGCATGAATCTGGCGCGGAAATCCAAACGGCCCTATCTCATTCTCTGCGAAGGGCCGATGGACGCCATCGCCTGTCATCAGTTCGGCTT
>CACXHI010000037.1 GCA_902767395.1 Oscillospiraceae bacterium | reverse complement strand
CTCACAAAAAGGGCGGCGGCTCCACCAAGAACGGTCGTGATTCCGAGTCCAAGCGGCTTGGCGTGAAGCGGGCTGACGGTCAGTTCGTTCTGGCCGGCAACATTCTGGTTCGCCAGAGAGGCACCCACATCCATCCCGGCAACAACGTCGGGATCGGCAGCGACGATACCCTGTTCGCTCTGATTGACGGAAAGGTCAAGTTCGAGCGTTTGGGCAAGGATCGCAAGATGTGCTCCGTCTACGCCATCGAGCAGTAAGAACCGTCACAAGGCCGGAACAGCAGTTCCGGCCTTTGGTGTATTATTTGATTCGTTGGAAATACATCGACGGCAATCCGTCTCGATGGGCAGACGACGAGGATTATGATGAGGAGGATTGAGGTTCGATGTTTGTCGATAAGGTAAAAATCTTCGTGAAGGCCGGCGACGGCGGCAACGGGGCGGTGGCCTTCCACCGCGAAAAATATGTGGCTGCCGGCGGCCCCGACGGCGGCGACGGCGGGCACGGCGGTTCCGTTGTGGTGAAGGTGGACGACCACATGTCCACCCTGATGGATTTTCGCTACAAGCGCAAGTATCAGGCCCCTGCCGGACAGAACGGCGAGGGCGGACGGCGCGCGGGCAAGCGAGGCGAAAACCTGATCATCAAGGTCCCCCGCGGGACGGTGATCCGCGACGCCGAGACCGGGGCGATCATGCAGGACATGTCCGAGCTGGAGGAATACGTGCTCTGCAAGGGTGGGCGCGGCGGCTGGGGCAACAAGCACTTTGCCACTCCCACCCGGCAGGTTCCCCGCTTTGCAAAGGCGGGGCTTCCCGGCGAGGAGCATGAGGTCATTCTGGAGCTGAAGCTTCTGGCGGACGTGGGCTTGGTCGGCTTTCCCAACGTGGGAAAGTCCACGCTGCTTTCGGTTACCTCCAACGCCCATCCCAAGATTGCCAACTATCACTTTACGACCCTCTATCCCAATCTCGGCGTGATCTATGTGGAGGAGGGCGTGAGCTTCGTCATGGCGGATATCCCCGGCATCATTGAGGGCGCGTCGGACGGCGCCGGGCTGGGACACGATTTTCTGCGCCATATCGACCGCTGCCGCCTGATCGTCCACATCGTTGACGTGTCCGGCTCCGAGGACCGCGATCCCGTGGAGGACTTTGAGAAGATCAACCGCGAGCTTGCCGAGTATTCCCCCGAGCTGGCTGAGCGCCCGATGATTGTGGCGGCCAACAAGCTCGATCTCCTGCCGCCGGACAGCGACAACCTTGAACGACTGCGCGCCCACGTCGAGGCGCTGGGCCTGCCGCTCTATGAGATTTCCGCCGCCACCACGCAGGGGACGAAGCAGCTGGTTCGTACCATTGCAAATCAGCTCCGGGAGCTGCCCCCCGTGACCGTCTACGAGGCGGACTATGTGAAGCCGCTGGCCGAGGCGGGCGAGGCCGAGGAGCTTGGCATTGAGCATTTTGGGGATACTTGGGTGATCTCCGGCCCGTGGATGGCCCAGCTCATCAACGACATCAACTTTTCCGACTACGAATCCAGAATGTACTTCGACCGCCAGCTCCGCAAATCCGGCCTGTTCGAGAAGCTGGAGGCCATGGGCATTCAGGACGGCGATACGGTCTCCATCTACGATTTTGAATTCGACTACGAACGGTAAGATCATCAAGTGAACTTTCCATGCGAAATGAGATTTGCCTCCATACGTGTCACATCCGCAAAAGGCAGGGGCAGCTTCCGAATTCAGAAGCTGCCCCTGCCTTGTCAGAGCGCGGGATCCCTGTCAACTGTCAATTAGTACGCCACGCCCCAGAGGATCGACTTGACGGCCTTGCGCCCGCAGACGGGGCAAACGTCGTCGAGATGCTCCTGCGCGAAGGGCATACAGCGGGAGGACATGCCGGCCTCCTCCTTCATCTTGAGCTCGCAGTCCACGTCGCCGCACCACATGGTCTTGATGAAGCCGCCGTGCTCTTCCTGAAGGGCCTTGGCCTCCGCGAGGGAGTGCGCCTCAAAGATGTGCTCGTCGAGGTTCTTCTTGGCCCGCTCGAACAGGCCGTTGTGCACAGCCTCCAACAGCTCCGCAACCTTGGACTCCAGCTCGTCCACGGAGATGACGGTCTTCTCGCCGTTGTCGCGGCGAACCAGCACGCACTGTCCGTTCTCCATGTCTCTCGGGCCCATCTCCAGACGCAGGGGAACGCCCTTCATTTCATACTCGGCGCACTTCCAGCCGAGGCTGTTGTCGGAGGTGTCGATCTTGGTGCGGACGCCGGCAGCCAGCAGGCGATCCATCAGCGCCGTTGCGCCCTCAATGACGCCGCTCTTGTGCTGGGCGACGGGAACCACAATCACCTGCACCGGGGCAATCTTCGGGGGCAGAACCAGACCGTTGTTGTCGCCGTGCGCCATAATGACTGCGCCGATCATGCGGGTGGTGGAGCCCCAGGAGGTCTGGAAGGGATACTGCAGCTTGTTGTCCCGTCCGGCAAAGGTTACGTTGTAGGCGCGGGAGAACTTGTCTCCGAAATAGTGAGAGGTTGCACCCTGCAGGGACTTGTGATCCTTCATCAGGCACTCCACCGTGTAGGTGGCCTCTGCGCCGGCGAATTTTTCCTTCTCCGTCTTCCGGCCCCGGATGACGGGGATTGCCAGAACCTTCTCATAGAAGTCTGCGTAGCAGTTGAGCTGCTGCTCGGTCTCGGCCTGCGCCTCCTCGGCAGTCTCATGGATCGTATGGCCCTCCTGCCACCAGAATTCACGGGAACGCAGGAAGGGGCGGGTGGTTTTTTCCCAACGGATGACAGAGCACCACTGGTTGTAGAGCATGGGCAGCTCTCGATAGGAGTGGAGCACGCGGGACCAGTGATCGCAGAACATGGTTTCGGAGGTTGGACGGAAGGCCAGCCGCTCTTCGAGCTTCTCAGAGCCGCCCATTGTGACCCAAGCGCACTCCGGCGCAAAGCCGTTGACCAGCTCGCCCTCTTTCTTCAGCAGACTTTCGGGGATCAGCACCGGCATTGCTACGTTCTGATGCCCGGTCTTTTTGAACTCGGTGTCCAGAATCCGCTGCATGTTCTCCCAAATGGCGTAGCCATAGGGGCGCAGGATTGTGAAGCCCTTGACGGAGGCGTATTCCACCAGCTCGGCCTTCCGGCAGATGTCGGTGTACCACTGGGCGAAGTCTACCTCCATGTCGGTGATTTGCTCCACCTTTTTGTCCATTTTTTTCTCGTTTGCCATGTTCTCTTCTTCCTTTCGGCGCAGTATGATATACTTATTTTATTATATCACATCTGTCAAGCCCGTGCATAGGATGAAAAAGCCCCTGTATTTGGAGGTTTTCTATGATGTGTTATACCATCCTGCTCGACGAAAAAACCGCCGAGTTTTATACAAAAGTCGCCGCCTCTGCGGAGCGTGCGGTGGAAACAGTCCTGTCCGACGCCCTGTTCAAGCTGGCGGGGGAGCTGTCGTTGAACGCATTGGCAAAGCGAGATACCCACCCGCTCGAGCCTGCCCGGTAGCGGTCCGTTTTGAAAAAGCGGCTCCGTTCCATTCTGCATTCTCAATGCTCAATTTGAATCGTGCTTCCGTTCGGCCCGTTTTTGACCACAAGCTTCTGGGGAATGCTGGCGCTGAGCTTGTCTACATGGGAGATGATCCCCACCAGCCGGTTTCCCTTCGTGAGCTGGTCCAGTACCGTCAGCGCGTTGTCGAGCATATCGTCGTCCAGCGTGCCGAAGCCCTCGTCGATGAACAGGGCCTCGAGCTTTCTGCCCCCGGCGCGGCGCTGCACCACGTCGGAGAGCCCCAGTGCCAGCGCCAGCGACGTGTAAAACGCCTCGCCGCCGGACAGAGACGCAGAGGGACGACGCTTTCCGGTCGTAAGGTCGAGGATTTCAATCTCCAGCCCGGCCTGTGCGTTCGCCCGGTCTGCGGCGGTCTTGTGCTCCAGTTGGTAGCGCCCGCCGCTGACGAGATCCAGACGGCGGTTCGCCATCTCCAAGATTTCCCGGAAGACGGCCCCCATAACGTAGCGCTCGAAGCTCAGCCTTCCGCCCTGCCCCTTCGCGCCGACCGCCAACGCGCCGAGGCGCTCCAGCGTCTGCCACGCCGACGCGGTGGAGGCAAGGGCTTCCAGACGGCTTGCGGCCTGCTCCCGCACCTGAACGCAGCCGCTCAGCCATTGCCCGAGACTGCGGCTTTCCTGACGCAGAGCCTGACAGCACGCCTCTGCCTCCCCGAAGGCGCGGCGGAGCGCTTCGAGATCGACGCGCTCCGTCTCCGCAGTCTGGCGGGATAGCTCCGTGACCGTCTGGGACAGACTTTCCCGCGCATGGGCGTAATCCGACAGGGCGGCCTGCTCCTGCCGCAGCCAGAGCTCCGGCTCCGTTCCCCGGCAGGGGAGAAGGGCGGCGTATACCGCCTCTGCACTTGCAAAGCCCGTGACGGTCAGCGCTGCGGCCAGCGCTTGTCCGGCGCGCTGTGCCGCCGTCGTCTGCGCTGAAAGCGTTTCCTCCGCGTGACGGAGCTGGCCGTTGGCACGGTCCAGCGCGCCCTTGGCCTGCTGCTCCCCGGCCTCATGGCCTGCCAGCTGCTGGGTGATTTGTCCGTGCTCGGTGCGCAGGGCCTGTGCCTGCGTCCGAGCCGCCGCTTCGCTCTCGCAGCGGAGCTGGCTGCGCAGAACGGTTACGCCCTGCCCGGCGGCGCTCAGCGCCTTTTCCTGCTCCGTGAGCGCGAGACGTACCTGCTCCAATCCGTCGCGCAGCTCTGCCAGTGCGGCTTCAACCTCGGATAGGCTTCTGCGCAGAGCGTCCCGCTCCTGCTGTCCGGCGCGTGCCGCGTTGAGGCGCTGACCGGCCGCTTGGCAGCGCGCGCCGGCCTCGGCCTCCGCCTGCTCCAGCCAGCCGGGGGCGGAGAGTACGCTCCAATCGGTGCAGTCGGGACGAAGCTGCGCCGCCGCCTGCACCAGAAGCTCCCGCTTGGCGAGATGGCTGCTGTGTGCCCGGTCCAGCCGTTCTTTCCCATCCTGTCGCTTCAGCTCCAACTGTTCGGCTTCCGCCTTCGCCCTGTCCACCGCCTCCTGCGTGGGGGTGTCGGCGCCGATCTGCGCCAGATGGGACAGATGGGCGCCGTCCAGCACCGTGCCGCAGACCGGACAGCACGCGCTGCCGTCGCGGGACACGGCGCGGTGCAGTTCCTCCGCCAACAGACCGGCCTGCCCCGCGAGGAAGCTGCGGTAGAGCGCGTCATACTTCTCTCTGGCGGACAATACCTCGGCGGTGAACGTTTGAAACCGAACGTCGTTCTCCGCAAGCTTTGCCGCGCGCTCGGTCAATGCCCGATACTGCGCACGGATGCCGGTCTCCCCGGCGAGCGCGGCGTAAACGCGCCCGGCCTCCTCCGACTCACGCTGGGCCAGCTCCGCCTCCAAGTCGATGCGCTCCAGCGCAGAAAGCCGCTCCGCCATGCGTCTGCGCTGGGCGTCTTTGCTTGCCAGTGCCTGATCGAGGGAGGCTTGCCGTTCCATGCAGGCGGCGCGGCCTGCCTGTGCCTGCGAGAGCGAGGCCTCCGCCTGCCGCAGGGATGCGAACAGGTCGAGCTGCTTTTCCAGCTCCGCAAGCTGGGCGGGAATCTGGTCGCGCCGCGCAAGGAGCGCGCCGTCCTCCGCCCGCGCTGCCTGCGCCTGACGGTATTCTGCCTCCCGGGCCGTTACGAGCTGGGTAAGCTGCGTCTGCGCGTTCTGCGCCGTCTGAAGCTCCCGCGCCGTCCGCTCAGCCTCACGCAGCGCGGGCAGGGCGCGGTGCAGGGCCAGCTCCGCCAGCGCCAGCCGATGCTGTCGCTGTTCGATTTCCGGACGCTGTCCGTTCAGCAGGGTCAGGCGCGCTCGTGCCGCCTCCAGCCGATCCAGCGCCTCGTTCTGCGTTGCGGCGGCAGTCTTCTGCACCAAAAGTCCGTCCCGCCGCTGCTCCGCCGCGCGGAGCCGTGCGTCCAAGTCTGCGCTCTGCGTCCTGCCCGTCTGCACCAGCGCGTCCAGATGCGCCTGCAAGTCCGGGTCGTCCGGGAGGAATCCTGCAGGGTCCACCCCGGGCGGCAGGACAAGCTGTGTCTCCAGCAGCGTCCGAAGCTGACTGCGCTCCTGCTCCCGCGCGGCCTCAAGTCTGCGCCACGCCCCCTCGAACAGCCGTTGATACCAGAGATAGGCGGAGCTGTCGAAGAGCTTGCTCAGTATTTCGTTTTTCTTCTCGCTGTCCGCCTTCAAAAAGTCCCGGAATTCTCCCTGCGCCAGCATGACAATCTTGCGGAACTGCTCCGCGTTCAGCCCCAGCAGGGCCTCGCAGGCGGCGGTGACGCGGGTTGCGCCCTCCACGGGCGTCAAGCCGTCGCCGGTCAGCAGGGCCTGTACGTCCGGATCTCCGAAGCCGCCCTCGCTCTTTCGCTTTTTGGGGAAGTGAATGCGCCGCGTGGCGGTGTAAGTCCTGCCCGCCTGCGAGAAGGTGAGCGTCACCACCGTGTCCACGGCCTTGTCCACCAGATCGCAGTGCATCATGGCGGCGGTGCGCTCTCTGCCGCTGGCCTGCCCATAGAGGGCGAACACAATGGCGTCGAAGATCGTGGTTTTTCCGGCCCCGGTGTCTCCCGTGACCAGATACAGCCCCTGCCCGAACTCGTCAAAGGGCACGACCGTCGGCGCGGCGTAGGAGCCGAAGGCTGTCATTTCCAGCTTGATCGGTTTCATTGGCTTGCCTCCTTCAGTGCCTCGTCCAGCAGTCGTTCGATTTGCGCCGCCTCCGGCGGCAGCCGCAGATCGGCGGAGGCGGCCAGCTCCGCCGCCCGGTTCAAAAGCGCCAGCTCGGCTTCCGCCGGGGCGGCGCCGCTCGTTTTCTGGGTGTAAAAGTCCGCGAACAGCTCTGCCAGACCCTTTTCCCGCAGAGCGTCGGAGGTCAGTCCGGCATCGGCGTGGTCGGCGAGGAAGCTGGAGCCAAGCTCCATCAGCAGGCTCCCCCGCGCCGCAAACAGCCGATGCAGATCGTCCGCCAGCGCGGGTGTGACGCGCTGATCGGTCAGGCGCACGCTGACGTATTCGCTGCCACCGGCCCGGGCGGCCGCCTCGGCGCGCACCGCCTCGTAGCTGCCCTCCGCAATCCGCAGCGGGTGCAGCGGGGCGATCGGCTGGAGGGTGACGGCCGGCGCTGCACCCTTCTCCCCCAGTTCCACCAGTAGCGGCCCCTTTGCGGCCTGTCTGGTCTCTTGGAAGTGGTAGCACAGGGGGGACCCGGCATAGCGTACCGCAGGCCGCCCCACGGCGTAACCGGCGTGGATGTGCCCGAGGGCGACGTAATCGAAGCCGTCAAAGGCGGTGAAATCCACCTGCCCCACGCCGCCGACCGTGGACTCCGAGCCGCCGCGCGCTCCGTCCACGCCGCCCACGGTTACGTTCTGGTGGGCCACAAGGACGTTGCGCCGGGAGAAGTCGATGGGCTGCTCCGCCAGCAGGGCGCGCACCGCCGCGTCGTAATCCCGCAGCTCCGCGCCGAGCGCGGCGGAGGCCAGCGCAGGGAAGAGATAGGGCATGAGCCAGAAGTCCACCGGCCCGTGCGTGTCGTGCAGCGTCACGCGAAGCAGCTTGCCCGGCGCAGCCAGCGGAGGCGCGATAAAAAGACCCTGCTTTTCCAGCAGTCTGCGCCCAAAGGCCAGACGCTGGGCCGAATCGTGGTTCCCCGGCACGATCAGCACGGCAATGCCCAGCTCGGTCAGACCGGTCAGCATCCGGCTCAGAAGCTCCACGGCCCCCGCCGCCGGCGCGCCGCGGTCATAGACGTCGCCCGCGATCACCACGGCGTCGGGGCGAAGCCGCTCCGCCAGCGCCAGCAGGCCCTCCGCCCAGTGGGGCTGGTCGCCTGCGTCCAGCAGGTTGACCCCGTGCAGGGTTTTGCCGAAGTGCAGGTCCGCAAGATGAAGAAAGCGCATGGAAACACCTCGCTTTTTTGGTTCCGCTTCCGCCGGAGGCGGACGGATTCGTTCTCTTCCATCTTATCACAGAAAAAAACTTCTGGCAAGCAAGATTCCGGTTGATTTCTGCCGCTTGTCTGGTATAATATCATCAGGATACTTTCAAGATGATTTCGCACAGGAGGGAACTGCCATGCGTTCGATTCGTGATATCTATAAAACCGGAAAAGGCCCGTCGTCCTCTCATACGATGGGGCCGGAGCGGGCTGCCCGCATCTTCAAGCAGGAGCATCCCGACGCCGAGCAGTTCCGGGTGGTGCTGTTTGACTCGCTGGCGAAGACCGGCGTCGGCCACGGGACCGACCGCGTGCTGCGGGAGGTGCTCGCGCCCGTCCCCACGGAGATTGTCTTTGCGACGGAGGACCCCGGCAATCTGCGCCACCCGAATACGCTGGACTTCTATGCCGTGGAGCACGGGACGGAGAGCGCGCCGATGCGGGTGCAGTCGGTGGGCGGCGGCGACATTGTGATCGAGGGCCGCGCCAGCACGGTGGACGAGGACGTGTACCCCGAGAATTCTCTGGCGGAGATTGTCCAGTTCTGCAAGTGGCGGAAGATTCGCCTCTGGGAGTATGTGGAGATGACCGAGGGCACGGAAATCTGGACCTTCCTCGCCGGAGTCTGGAAGACGATGCGCTGGGCGATTGCCGACGGCCTCCATGCCGAGGGCGTGCTGCCGGGTGGCCTGCATCTGGAGCGCAAGGCCAAGCTGCTCTATCAGCAGGCTGACCGGAACCAGCTCGCGCAGGTGCGGGAGACGCGGATCATCTGCGCCTACGCCTTTGCCGTGAGCGAGCAGAACGCCGATAACGGCACCATTGTCACCGCGCCCACCTGCGGAAGCTGCGGCGTGGTTCCGTCGGTGCTGCGCTATATGCAGGAGCAGCACGGTTTTTCCGACGAGAAGATTCTTCACGCGCTGGCGGTTGCGGGGCTGATCGGCAACCTGATCAAGCACAACGCCTCCATTTCCGGCGCGGAGTGCGGCTGTCAGGCGGAGGTTGGCGCCGCCTGCGCGATGGCGTCTGCGGCGCTGGCGGAGCTGTGCGATATGAACCTTGCGCAGATCGAATACGCCGCCGAAATCGCGCTGGAGCATCATCTGGGCCTGACCTGCGATCCGATCTGCGGTCTGGTGCAGATTCCCTGTATCGAGCGCAACGCCGTCGCCGCCATGCGGGCGATGAACGCGCTGAATCTGGCGTATTTTCTCTATGATACCCGGTCCATCAGCTTCGACATGGTGGTAAAGACCATGTACCAGACCGGCATCAATATTGCCAAGGCCTTCCGCGAGACCTCGGAGGGCGGCCTTGCCCGCCTCTACCGCCGAGGCCGGTGATCTCGTTCTCCCGGAGTGGGACGTAACCGCAAAAGCGTTCCGTAGAGGCCGCTGACCACAGCGGCCTCTGCCTCCGTCTACCGAACGCGGTCCGTGACTGCAACGTTCTGGCTGATGTGGTCATACTCCATGACGCTTCAAGTTCGGCCACTACGGGAGAAAAAAACGTCGTGTTCGTCGCAATCAAAGGACTTGGCTGAAAACAAGCGTTTGATGCGCTGTAGGGACGAGCATTGCTCGTCCGCGTGTGTGAAGAACACATTTTTGCAGCACAATCATCCATGGTTTCATATTTGGAATGCAGAAATCACAGTTCTGGCGCCGACGGCGGACAAGCAATGCTTGTCCCTACGGGCTATTTGAGGCCTTCGGACGCATGAAGCCCTCATTTTGCGACTTACGCCTAAACCTTTCAGGGAGCGCCCCTGCTCCAAAAACAAACCGCCCGTCGGGATCGTTGCGATCCCGACGGGCGTTCTGCACATTGCAAAGGCGAAATTACTTAACCTCGACCTCGGCGCCGGCAGCCTTGAGCTCCTCAGCGAGCTTCTCAGCGTCTTCCTTGGAGATGGCTTCCTTGATGGGCTTGGGAGCGTT